>CAJXVG010000035.1 GCA_913061495.1 uncultured Winogradskyella sp. | reverse complement strand
TCTACACGTAAGGAGTCGTCGGCAGCGTCAGATGTGTATAAGAGACAGCCCTTTAGGTTGTACTGGAGCTAAACTTTCTGTACAATTATTTGATGAAATGCGTAAGCGTGACATGAAAGGTAAATACGGAGCAGTTACGATGTGTGTTGGTACAGGTCAAGGTGCTTGCGGAATATTTGAATTTTTAAATTAAAAAAACTTAATACAATTACAAAAATGGAAACAGCTGAAAAAGATATCCTAAGAGGAGGTCAGTTCTTGGTTAAAGAAACTAAATGTGAAGACGTGTTTACTCCTGAAGATTTTTCAGAGGAGCAAAAAATGATGAAAGAAGCCGTTATGGAATTTAACGAGCGAGAAATCATAGCCCACAAACCTAGATTTGAAGCTAAAGATTATGCGTTAACCGAAGAGGTTATGCGTAAGGCTGGCGAGCTTGGCTTTTTAGGTGTTGCTGTACCAGAAGCTTATGATGGTTTAGGAATGGGATTTGTTTCTACGTGCTTAACATGTGATTATATTTCATCAGGTACTGGTTCTTTTAGTACTGCATTTGGTGCTCATACAGGTATTGGTACTATGCCAATCACGTTATATGGAACGGAAGAACAAAAGAAAAAATACGTTCCAAAACTAGCCACTGGTGAGTGGTTTGGAGCTTATTGTTTAACTGAACCTGGAGCTGGTTCTGATGCCAACTCTGGTAAAACAACTGCTGAACTTTCTTCAGACGGAAAATCATATAAAATCAACGGACAAAAAATGTGGATCTCAAATGCAGGTTTCTGTAGTTTGATGATTGTTTTTGCACGTATTGAAGATGATAAAAACATAACTGGTTTCATCGTAGAGTACGATCCAAAGAATCCTAATGGAATAACCTTAGGTGAAGAAGAACACAAACTTGGTATTAGAGCAAGTTCTACCCGTCAAGTTTTCTTTAATGACACAGAAGTTCCCGCAGAAAACATGTTAGCTGGTCGTGGTGAAGGATTTAAAATAGCTATGAATGCACTCAATGTTGGCCGTATTAAATTGGCTGCTGCTTGTTTAGATTCTCAAAGACGAATTTTAACTACAGCTGTTCAATATGCAAATGAGCGTAAGCAATTTAAAACTCCAATTGCTGACTTTGGTGCTATTAAAGTAAAATTAGCTGAAATGGCTGCAAGTGCCTATGCTGGTGAATCAGCAACTTATAGAGCTGCAAAAAATATTGAAGATCGTATAGCTATCCGTGAAGCAGCAGGAAATTCTCATCAAGAAGCAGAATTAAAAGGTGTAGAAGAATATGCAATTGAGTGCTCAATTCTAAAAGTAGCAGTGTCTGAAGATGTACAGAATTGTGCAGATGAAGGTATTCAAATTTTTGGTGGCATGGGCTTCTCAGAAGAAACACCGATGGAAGCAGCGTGGAGAGACGCTCGTATTGCTCGTATCTATGAAGGCACAAACGAAATTAACAGAATGCTTTCTGTTGGTATGTTGGTTAAGAAAGCGATGAAAGGTCATGTAGATCTTTTAGGTCCTGCTCAAGCTGTACAAGAAGAACTAATGGGCATCCCATCTTTTGATACACCAGATTATTCGGAATTATTTGCTGAAGAAAAGGAAATGATCAAAAAGTTAAAAAAGACATTCTTAATGGTTGCTGGTGGAGCAGTTCAAAAATATGGACAAGACTTGGAAAAGCACCAACAATTATTAATTGCTGCTGCAGATATCTTAATTGAAATCTATATGGCAGAATCTGCAATTTTAAGAACTGAAAAGAATGCGAAGCGTTTTGGTGAAGAAGCACAATCGGCACAAATAGCAATGGCTAAATTGTATTTATACCATGCTGTAGATATCGTTGAAGAAAAAGGAAAAGAAAGTATTATTTCTTTTGCCGAAGGAGACGAGCAACGTATGATGCTTATGGGCTTAAAACGTTTTACAAAATACCAGAACTATCCTGATATCGTAGATTTACGTAAGGAAGTTGCTGAAAAAGTAAAAGCAGAGAATAAGTACTGCTTTTAGGTTAAGTTTAAGTTAGATGGTAAAAAGCCGATTCATTAGTTTGAATTGGCTTTTTTTATTTTATTCTCTTTTCTGAACAAAACAAACTAACATAAACACTACTTCAAGCTTTAGTATACTATACCTTTAGTGTTCCCAACCCAACACGGAAGTTCATTTATTTGAACTTAAAACGGAAAATGGAAGTTATATACGGTTTTAGATAAAAATATAGGACGTTCTTTACATAAAATCCCAAATTCAGAATCATTAAAAAAGGGTCACTAAGCAAAGTAACTTTCATTCAATAATGTAACATTTTAATTGATTTAACTACAAATAGTTACAGCCAATAATCTACATATACTTTCCCAAGGTTTATAAATTAGTGAAACAAGTTATTTTTTTTCAAACTGACTAAGTCGTTCATTTTCAAATCAAAAAAGACATTGGCACATATTCTTTTTTTGAAAAGGCATATTATTTTTTACTAAATTTAGCATTCCCCTACTTATTGATTAATAGCACTTAAATATCAATAAATGCATTATTTATGAAAGCAAAATCCATAAAGGGGAAATCGACCAAAGCGATTCAAGAAGCGCTTTATCAAAATTTATCCGACGGTTTTAAGCCCACATTAGCAATAGTATTTATTTCTGGAAGTCAAGATATAACAGGTATATCTAAAATTCTTGACAATAAAAATATCACTGTTTTTGGTATTACTACTAATGGTGAATTTATTAATGAAGAAATCCATAAAGGTTCAATCGCAACACTCTTGTTAGATATAAATAAAGAAAATTTTCAAATTTTTCTTGAAGAATATCCTAACAAAAACTACAATGAAGTAGCGATGAAAATTGCAAAAAAAGCAAAAGAAAAATTCAATACACCATCTTTTTTAATTGGCACTAGCAATCCTTCGGCAGATGGAGAAGAGATTTTAAGGGGTTTTAAAAACGTTATTGGGAAAGATGTCATTGCCTTTGGAGCAAGTGCTGGTGACAACTATTCTTTTACTGAAACCTTTGTTTTTACTAATGGTAAAATAAGTAACACTGGCTTAATTTGTATTGTTCTTAACGAAGATAAGGTAGCCATACATGGCATTGCAACCTGTGGATGGAAAGCAGTTGGCAGAGAAAAAAAAGTTACTAAAAGTGAGGATAATCATGTATATACTATAGACAATATTCCTGCTTTAGATATAACCGTAAAATATGGAGGATTAGAAAATATCACACCTAATAACAAAGATGTATTGATGGAACTTGCTGCTAATTTTCCCTTACAAAGAGAGAAAGGAGATCCAGTAATGCGTCCACCTTTGGTTGTTGATTGGGCAGACCGTTCCTTTTATACTAGTGGTACAGTACCTCAAGATTCAAAACTTCCTTTTTATTTACCGCCAGATTTGGATGTTATGGAAAAAGTAATTAATGGAGTTCAACACTTAAAAAACACTGAAATGCCTAAAGCTGATACATTAATCGTTTTTAGTTGGGCTGGAAGAATCCTTGCCTTTAGCCCAATGATGAAAGATGAATTGGAAGGTATAAAAAATGTATGGAATATACCTATGGTAGGTATGTTTAGCAATGCAGAACTAGGCAGCGCAACTGGCGGAAACCTAGAAATGCATAACCTTACTACCTGTTGCGTAGCACTTAAAGAAAAATAATTTAAAACCAATTGATATGTACAAACTCACAGTTTTATATGGACATCCAAAAGATACAGAAATATTTGAAAACTATTATAAAGACAAGCATTTACCATTAGCTGCCTCCATGGAAGGTGTAACAAAATTGGAATTAACCAAATTAATTGGAACACCAGATGGTCAAAAAGCAGACTATTATCGTATAGCAGAATTGTATTTTAATAGTATTGAACAAATGCAAGAAACGATGAGTTCTCCCGAAGGGCAAGCAACTGTTGATGATTTATCAAACTTTGCAACAGGTGGTGTAAAAGTTATGGTTGGCATTACTGAAAATGATTAATAAAGCACACCAATAAATGATTTCAAAAACAATAAAAGCCAATTCTACAGAAGCCATTGAAAAAGAGATTCAGAATGCTATTTCAGATGGGTTTAAAGCTACATTAGCTATTGTTTTTCTCTCCATTCAACAAGATTGGAATATAGTCAGTGAGATATTAAATAAAGAAGGAATTTCCATTTTTGGAGCGACCACTTCTGGCGAATTCATTGATGGTAATATTGAAGAAGGAAGCATTGTAATGATGTTGTTAGACATGAATCCAGAATATTTCAAATTGGTGTTTTTGGAAACAGGTGAAAAATCAACTTTTGAAAACGCCAAACAAATAGGTTTAGAAGGAAAAACCGCATTTAAAAATCCTGCATTTATTATTGTTTCGGGTTGGTTAAGCAATGAAGGGGAAAATATAATAGAAGGTATAACAGAAAGCTGCAGTAGAGAAGTAACCATTTTTGGTGGCATGGCTGGTGATGACATGTCTCTAAAAGGTCCAATAGCTTTTACCTACAAAAACAGCAGTGACAAAGGCCTATTAGGACTTATAATAGACGAAGATAAAATTGAAATTAATGGTATTGCCACTTGTGGGTGGAAAGCCATTGGTACAACCAAAACTATTTCAAAAAGTGAAGCAAATATTATTTATACCATAGATAACAAACCAGCTTTAGACATGATAATAAAGTATCTAGGAGTAGATTATGATTTTAGTACTGGAAATGAAATTGTTACTCAAATTGGAGCTTACTATCCTTTACAGATGGAACGTGAAGGTGTAGCACCAGTAATGCGCACAGCAATGTTGGCAAATAAGGAAGACCGTTCGCTTATTTGTGCAGGGACCGTACCACAAGGTTCTAAAGTAAAATTTTCTCTACCTCCAGATTTTGATGCTATTGAAAAGGTTGTAGAAGAATGCAACGAATTAAAAACTGAAAAACAACAAGAAGCCGATGCCTTAATTATGTTTTCTTGTGTAAGCAGACATTTATCCTTTGGTATCTTAATGAGCGAAGAAATAAGTCAAGTACAAGAGGTATGGAAAGCACCAATGGTAGGTTTTTTTACCTATGGTGAATTCGGAAAATCAAAAACAGGGAAACATGAGTTTCATAATAATACTTGTTGCATTGTGGCCTTAAAAGAAAAAAAATGAATCAACATCTACAACATATTCACGAGTATATTGAAAGCTCAAAACATCTTTCAGAAGATGATAAAACGATGCTATTAAGATACCTGAAAAGTGCAGATAAGGATTTACTCATTTCAGATTTTAAATTAGAACGTACCGAAAAAGTAAAACGTACCACTGCAATTTTACTAGAAGAAACTATTGAAGAATTAGAACAAAGACGTGCTGCAATAGAGCAAACAAATACCGCTTTAAGCAAATCTTTAGACGAATTAAAATCAGCTCAAGCTCAATTAATTCAATCTGAAAAAATGGCAAGTTTGGGTGAATTGACTGCTGGTATTGCACACGAAATCCAAAATCCACTCAATTTTGTCAATAATTTTTCTGAAGTCAGTAAAGAATTATTAGAAGAAATGCTAGAAGAATTAAAAAACGGAGATACTGAAGAAGTCAATGCTATTGCAAACGATGTAATTCAAAATTTAGAAAAAATATTACATCATGGTCAACGTGCAGATGGCATTGTAAAAGGGATGCTGCAACACAGCCGAAAAAATTCTGGTGAGAAAGAAGCTACAGATATCAATATATTGGTAGATGAATATTTACGATTGGCATATCACGGTTTACGAGCAAAAGACAAATCTTTTAATGCGAATCTTGAAACTAATTACGACTATTCAATCGGTAAAATTAACATTGTGCCTCAAGATATTGGTCGTGTGGTTTTAAACTTAATCACTAATGCTTTTTATGCCTGTAATGAAAAGAAAAAGCAAGGGGAAGAAAAAGCTTCTAGTTTAAATGAATTTCAGCCCACAGTTAATGTCATTACTAAAAAAGAGAAGAGTCAAATAGAAATAAAAGTCAGTGACAACGGTAATGGAATTGAAAAACATATTATAGATAAAATATTCCAGCCATTTTTCACTACAAAACCTACTGGTCAAGGCACAGGTTTAGGCTTAAGTTTAAGCTATGATATTATAAAAGCTCATGGAGGAACTTTAAAAGTTAATTCTGAACCAGATAAAGGCACAACATTCACCATCAATTTCCCCCTAAATAATTAAGCTATGCAACTCACCAAAATACTAGAAAAAGATATTTTAAAACGCTACGACAAGTGGATATATAGTTATTTAAACGGTGATGTTGCTACCTATGATTCTTTTTTTGATGATGCATATCATTTTATTGGTTCTACAAATAATGAAGAGTTTTTAACCCGAAAAGACACGACCAACTTCTTCAAGAAAACTGTCAAACAACTTGCTGGCAAAACAGACCTAAGAAACGACACCAAAACTATAGAACGTTTTGACAATCTTATTTTTATAACCCATGCTTTTGATGCATGGTTTTTAAATGGAAAGGAATGGACATATTATGGACGATTTAGATTTTCATCTGTAATGCAAAAAAAGGAAAAGGACTGGAAATTTATCTATCAGCACTTTTCTACCACTGATTCTAAAACAGATGACGGAGAGACCATAGGTTTTGATAAAGTAAATGCAGAAAACCAGGAACTTCGTGAAGCTATAAAACGCAGAACAGTAGAACTAGAAGAAAAAAATCGTAAGCTTAAAGTTGAAGGGACTTTAGATCGTATTCGAGCACAAGCCATGGCCATGACAAAATCATCCGATTTATTGGATATAGTCGTTACCATGCGCACTGAATTTATTAAACTTGGTCATGAAGCACATTATTTCTGGCACATGATGTGGTTGCCAGAAACCTATGAAAAAGCAATGACCTCTGGTGATGGTAGCAAAATTGGTTTTGTTATGGAATTACCACGACATATCCATGGTAACATTCCATTATTATCAAAATGGGAAAAAAGTAAAAAACCAACTATTGTTTATGCAATGAACGCAGAAGAAGCTGTGGATTATGTGGATAAAATGGTTGCTTTAGGTGATTTTCAAAATATAGACCCACAAGCACCAAGTGATGCTGATATAAGACATATTGGTGGTTTAACTTTTATCATGGCTAGAACCAGTCATGGAGAAATAGGTTACAGTTTGCCTGGAGTGGTTAAAAATCCACCAAAAGAAGACATTGATATTTTGGTGAAGTTTGCAGGAGCATTCGATTTGGCACATCAACGTTTTCTAGATCTTCAAAAAGCTGAAAAGCAAGCTAAAGAGACTCTAACTGAGCTTTCACTAGAGCGTATTCGCTCACGTGTTGCAGAAATGAAAGTATCTTCGGATTTGTTTGACATCGTAGTGACCATGCGCAATGAATTTATTTCTTTGGGTCATGAAGCCGATTATTTCTGGCATATGAAGTGGTTAAAAGACAGTTACGAGATGTCCATGACAGCAGAAGATGGTGGACGTCTTGGTATGGTAATTACAGTTCCCAAGTTCGTTCACAAACAAATAAAAGGTTTACATAAATGGGAAAAAAGTAACAGCCCATATTTTGTACTGGCTCTTAATGGAAAAGAAGCTTGGGACTATATCGAAAATATGAATACGTACGGTAAGTATAAGTTGGTAGATCCTCATGCACCTACGGAAGAAGACATACTTCATATTGGCGGACTTACCTTTATTATTGCACGTACAACACATGGCGAAATTGGTTTCAGTCTTGCTGGAGAGGTTCCTGATCCTCCAAAAAAATCCATTGAAATACTCATTCGTTTTGCTAAAGTATTCGATTTAGCCTATAAACGCTTTGAAGACCTTCAAAAAGCAGAAATACAAGCAAGAGAAACCCAAATTGAATTAGCTCTTGAAAAAGTGAGAAGCCGAACCATGGCAATGAAACATAGTGATGAATTGGCAGAAACATCATACTTATTAGACCAACAAGTAAGAGCATTAGGCATTAAAACTTGGGGCTGCGCTTTTAACATTTATGGAGAAAACGAATCTACCGAATGGTTTGGAAATGAAGCTGGTGTTCTTCCTACATATACGGTTCCTAGAGAAGGCATATTTAAAGACTATTACCAAAAAGGTAAGAAAGGTGAATCCCTTATCATAAAGGAATTTTCTGGTAAAGCATGTGTAGACCATTACGAATATATGAGTTCATTGCCTGTTATAGGTGATGTACTAAAAAATTTAAAGAAAGCAAATAATGGTTTCCCAACCTATCAAATAGATCATGTTGTCTATTTCAAATATGGTTACTGGTTGTTTATTACAAAAGAACATGTCCCAGAATCACATGATATTTTTAAACGTTTTGCTAAAGTGTTTGAGCAAACTTACACACGTTTCCTTGACCTTAAAAAAGCAGAAGAGCAAGCTAAAGAAGCACAAATTGAAACAGCATTAGAACGCGTAAGAAGTCGCTCAATGGCCATGCACCAGAGTAATGAAATTGGAGATGTGGCTTTTGTACTCTTTCAACAACTAAAAAGCTTAGGAGGTGAACTTTGGGGTACTGGATTCGGGTTTTGTGAAAAAGATTCTGATGATGAATATTGGTTTGCCAATGAAAAGGGCATTATGCCTCAACTAAAAATCCCGCATACTGTAGATCCAATACATAAACAAATGCACGAAGGTTGGAATAAAAATTTAGAATTATTTTCTATCGCAAAAGATGGTAAGGAACTAAAAGAGCATTATAAATATATGCTCACCGTTCCAGATGTGAAGCCCATTTTTCAAGGCATATTGGATGATGGTATTGCTTTTCCAAAATGGCAAAAGTGGCATGCAGCCTATTTTAAATATGGATATTTATTGGTAATTACTACAGAAATCTATGAAGATGAAGATGTTTTTAAACGGTTTGCAAAGGTATTCGAGCAAGCCTATACACGTTTCCTCGATTTACAAAAAGCAGAAGCACAAGCTAGGGAAGCACAAATTGAAGCTGCTTTAGAACGTGTGCGTAGTAGAAGTATGGCAATGCAAAAAAGTAGCGAACTTTTAGAAGCTGGTGAGTTATTGTGTAATGAAATTACAAAGTTGGGCATAGACTGTTTTACGAGTGGTTACGTTTTAATGGATGATAAGGAAGATATTGGTTGGAATTATACACCTAATCCTTCTACCGGAAAAATTTTAGGGCAACCCATTGGTATTCCACACAAACAAACACCACCAATGCGAAAAATTATAGCTGGATGGAAAAAACAAGATCCTTTGTGCGTTATTGAACTAACCAAAAAACAAACCATTGCTCACCAAACTTTTGTGGCAGAAAAAGGCATCGATTTTCCTTTTTCTGTAAAGGAACTCGTTGAAATTTCACCAAAAGAAATAGTAATCCATGCATTCAACTTTAATCAAGGCTATTTATTGATTATTGGTGGTAAAAAACTAGTCAAATCACAAATTGAAGTGATGTTGCGCTTTACAAGAGTGTTTCAACAAACCTATACACGCTTCCTCGACCTTAAAAATGCAGAATCACAAGCAAGAGAATCTAAAATTCAGTTAGCATTAGAACGTGTTAGAGCTAAAACAATGGCTATGCAACATAGTGATGAACTTAGGGAAGTCGTACTTGAAATTTATCAACAGTTACAAGTTCTGGATTTTGAAACACAAGCTTGTAATATCATTATTGTAGACAAAGTAACTAAAGACATGCACTATTGGGTAACTGGTTTTACTCAGGATCTTTATCCGGAAAGTTACCATGTACCAAACCTGAACCATCCATATACGGAAAGTCTATTTAAGGCATGGCAAGAGGGCATAAAATATCAGGTTTTTACTTGGGAAGGAAAAGAAAAAATTGAATTTGACAAACTATTCTTTTCAAAAACAGATTTCAAAAAGACGCCAAAAGAAGCTCAAGAAATGATGAAATCTTTAAAATCGATTAGCTTATCAACTGCATTTTCATCATCGGGTTTACTTCAGGTTATTGGTCCAACACCTCTTAACGAAGATAAAGCGATTATTTTACAACGCTTTGCCAAGGTTTTTAATCAGACCTACACACGTTTTTTAGATCTTCAAAAAGCAGAAGCACAAGCACGAGAATCGCAAATTGAAAATGCTTTAGAAAAAGTACGTTCCCGTTCTTTAGCAATGCACAAACCTGATGAACTTCAAGAAGTGGTCGCTACGGTTGCAGAAAAATTGCACGAATTAGGAGTTATATATGATGCAGGAGGCGTCATTCTTTGCACCTATTTCCCAGATAATAAAGATGTTGTCCATTGGATTGCTGTAGATGACTTTTCTACATCAGGAAGATATTTTGTACCTTATTTTAACAGTCCAATTTTTAGTGAAGCTTGGGATTCCAAAGATAAAGGCGATGCCTTTTTCTCAAAAGAATTTTCTGTAGAGGCGAAAAACGACTTTTTTAACCAAGCCTTTGAGAAAAGTGATTATAGGCACTTTCCAGATGACTATAAACAACACGTGCTTCAGGCTGATAAACATAGACTTTCTGCCGCTTGGTCTAAAAATTCTGCAATTTTAATTCCTTCACTATCTGGCGCAGTACCTTCTGAAGGTGATGCTGAAATAATGAAACGCTTTGCCAAGGTTTTTGAACAAGCTTACATTCGTTTTATGGATCTTGAAAAGGCCGAAACCCAAACAAGGCAAGCAAAAATTGAAGGCGCTTTAGAACGTGTACGTGCTAGAGCTTTAGCAATGCAAAAACCCGAAGAACTAAAACAAGTTGCCGACGTTTTACGAACGGAAATGGGTTTGCTAGGTATTGAAGAACTAGAAACTTGTAGTATTTATATTAATGATAATGAAACAAAAAAAACAGAATGTTGGTATGCGCTAAAAGACATAAGTTCCAAAAATAAAAAATTGGTAAATGACCATTTCCACTTGAATTTGAAAGATACTTGGGTTGGTAAAAAAATGCTACAATTCTATAAAACAAAAGATAAGCAAACCAGTATTGTTATGACTGGTAAAAACAGAAAAGAGTGGATAGATTATTGCGAAAAACACTCAAGGCCTTTTAAAGGGTATTACGGTGAAGAAATTCCGGATAGAACCTATCATTTGTACAAGTTTAGCCATGGAGCAATTGGAGTGGCAACAGCTAGTAATATTTCGGATGAAAACTGGAACTTATTAAAACGTGCTGCCACGACATTTTCGTTAGCATATTCGCGTTTTAAAGATTTAACACAAGCACGAATGGATTTGTTGAAATTAAAAGAAGAAAAGAAACGTGCAGAAGATGCTTTAACAGAACTACAACTCACTCAAAGCCAATTAATACAATCCGAGAAAATGGCGTCACTAGGAGAATTGACTGCTGGAATCGCTCACGAGATCCAAAACCCACTAAACTTTGTCAATAATTTTTCTGAAGTCAGCAAAGAGCTATTGGACGAAATGTTGGAAGAGATTGAAAACGGAGACCTTGAAGAAGCTAAAACAATCATGGTAGATGTAATCCAGAATTTAGAAAAAATTAACCATCATGGTAAACGTGCTGATGGTATTGTAAAAGGTATGTTACAGCACAGTCGTGCAAGTGGTAACCAAAAAGAACCAACTAATATTAATGCTTTAGCAGATGAATATTTAAGACTAGCTTATCATGGGTTAAGAGCAAAAGACAAGTCGTTCAACGCAACTTTAGAAACAGGTTATGATGAAACAATTCCTAAAATAAAAATTATTCCTCAAGATATTGGAAGGGTACTTCTTAACCTAATTACAAATGCATTTTATGCTGTTGATGAAAAGAAGTCAAATTCAACTTTAAAAAGCTATAAACCAACTGTTTCAGTAAAAACTAAAAAAACAAGGGATAAAGTTGTAATTTCCATAAAAGATAATGGCAATGGTATTTCCAAAGACATAATTGATAAAATTTTTCAACCCTTTTTTACTACCAAACCTACCGGAAAAGGAACAGGTTTAGGATTATCCATGAGCTACGACATTGTTATGGCACACAATGGAGAATTAAATGTAAGTACCATAAAAGACGAAGGCACCGAGTTTAGCATTCATTTACCACTGAAAAAACACAACCGTATAGAAATATGATTTTCAAAATAAAACATATTAGACATTTGTTTCAAAATAAGCAAAATTCATTTTGGGTTTGTTTGTTGTCGCTGTTTTTTGCTTTTCAAAGTTTTTCGCAAAATAATTCAACAGATGTTGAAGCTTTGATTGAATCTGTTTCACAGCAACTACAAAACTCAGTTACCGATTCAACACAAGTTTATAAGAATATGTTTAAATCTGTCCGACTTTCAAAACAAGTCAAAGACAAGAAGCTTTTGGCAAAATCCTATCAAAATTTAGCAATATGGCATCAAAACAATGTAACCTTAGATTCTACATTATACTATTTAGAAAAAGCACAAACTACTCTAAAAGCTACTGATTTCAACAAACTCAAAGCCAAAAATCACCTTATTAAAGAAGATGCCCATAAAGACAAGCGTGAGTACAGCAAGGCCTTGGAAGCAGATTTTAAAGCTTTGAAAATTTATGAAAATATAAATGATCAGAAAGGGATAGCGGAATGCTACACTAGATTGTGCGATCTATTATACTATCAGGAAAAATATACGAACGGTGCAGAATACTGCCAACAAGCAATCGAAATTCAAAAGCAGCTCAACGTTCCAAAAAATTTAGCACTAAGCTACAGGTATAAGGCAGATAATCTACTCATGTTACAAGAATATGAGCAAGCCCTCGAAAACATAAGTAGCGCTATTACTGTTTTGGAAAATGCAGGAATTAGCAAAGTGAGCATTGCTAAAAATTACAATACTAGAGGCAATATTTATAAGCATATGAACCGTTTTGACGATGCCATTGCAGAATACCAAAAGTGTTACCAAATCGCTACTGAACACAATGCTTATAACGGAGTTTATGTAGCCCTTGCGAATATTGGCCATGTTTATAGATTACAGAATAATTATGATAAAGCACTCCCTTACACTTTGGAAGCTATTGAAATGATGAAAAAAAGTGGCAATATTCAAAATCTTAGGGAAAATTATATGCATGCTTCAGATTCTTATGAAGCCTTGGACCAATACAAAGAGGCATTGGAGTATGAGCGCCTACACTCTAAAATGATAAGTGATGATTCGCAAGAAATGATAGCCCAATTAGAATCCGAGCTTCAAGCAAAATACGAATCGGATAAAAAAGACGAGACCATTGAGGCACAAGATGCCACCATAAGCCGTCAACGCCAGATACAGCTATTGTACATAGGTATTGCGGTCTTATTGGGTTTCTTCCTTTTTGCCATGTATTTTACCATGAAAAACATTCGAAAGAAGAGAGAAGCACTAACAAAATTAAACACTGAACTTGCTGAAAATCAAAAAACAATTGAGTTATCTAACAGAAAGCTCAAAGCTTCATTAGAAGAACTAAAAGCCACACAGGCACAACTCATCCAATCTGAAAAAATGGCTTCATTGGGAGAGTTAACCGCTGGTATTGCCCACGAAATTCAAAACCCACTAAATTTCGTTAATAATTTTTCTGAAGTCAGTGTAGAGATGATTGACGAGATGAAAGTAGAACTAGATAAAGGTGATATAGAAGAAGTTAGGGCAGTTTCAAATGACTTAAAGCAAAATATTGAAAAAATACTTCATCATGGCAAGCGCGCAGATGACATAGTTAAAGGTATGTTACAACATAGCCGAATCAATACTGGCACAAAAGAACCTACAGACCTAAACAAACTAACCGATGAATATTTTAGATTGGCCTACCATGGACTTAGAGCTAAAGACAAATCATTTAACGCTCTTTTAGAGACGGATTACGATGAAAGCATTAAAACCGTAAATATAGTTCCGCAAGATATTGGTCGGGTTATTCTTAATCTCTTCACTAATGCATTTTATGCTGTTGATGATAAAAAATCAATTACTACCTCAACTTACTATAAACCAAAAGTTTCAGTTAGTACAGAAAAGCTAGAGGACAAAATTATAATTGCAATAAAAGATAATGGTAATGGCATACCAGAAGAAATTATTGATAAAATATTTCAACCTTTTTTTACCACTAAACCTACAGGAAAAGGCACTGGTTTAGGCTTGTCTATGAGTTATGATATTATTAAAGCACATAATGGAGAATTGAAAGTAGAAACTGAAAACTTAAAATATACCCAATTCAAAATTATCCTACCAATTAAAAATACCAAAGACGTATGAAAATATTAGTAGTAGATGACGAACAAGATGTAAAAACACTTTTTCTTCAACGATTTAGAAAAGAAATAAGAAAAGAAGAATTAGATTTTATGTTCGCTTTTTCGGGTGAGGAAGCTCTAGAAACGCTTAAATCCATGGAGCATGAAGCTGTACTGATACTATCGGATATTAATATGCCTGGCATGAGTGGCTTACAACTTTTGGAAATCATAAAAAAAGATTTTGTAACTCCACCACCAATAGTAATGATGGTGACTGCCTATGGTGATGATGAGAACTATAATACTGCCAAACAATTAGGCGCAGATGATTTTTTAACAAAACCAGTGGACTTTAAACTTTTAAAGGACAAACTAATGCAAAATTTATGATGTCAAAAATATTAGTTGTTGATGACGAGGCAGATTTAGAAGTTTTGATAAAACAGAAATTCCGAAAAAAAATTCGTGAAAAAGAATATGAATTTCTTTTTGCAGAAAACGGCCGTGATGCCTTAGAAAAATTAAATGAAAATCCTGGTGTCGATATAGTGTTGAGCGATATCAATATGCCAGAAATGGATGGACTTACGTTACTGAGCAAACTCAATGAGTTGAGTCCACTCATTAAATCGGTTATTGTCTCTGCTTATGGTGATATGGAAAATATAAGAACAGCAATGAACAGAGGTGCTTTCGATTTTATAACAAAGCCTATCAATTTTGAGGATTTAACCCTTACAATGGAAAAAACCTTAAAGCATGCACAGCACATTAAAGAAACCTTACAAGCCATAAAAGAAAACAATATTTTGAAAATGTACGTTGATGAAAATGTACTGAATTTTATGGGCAACCGTGAGTACGAATCTACCATTATGGCTAACGAAACCATTGAAGCTAGTGTAATTTTTATTGATATTTGTGGATTTACCAAAATCAGCGAAAATGCAGAAGCAGATACCGTTGTAAAATTAGTTAACACCTATTTTGATGAAATGGTAAAGGAAATAATGCAACATAAAGGCTACATAGATAAGTTTATTGGTGATGCTATTATGGCTGTTTTTAGAGGTGAATATCATCTAGACAGAGCCATAGATGCTTCACTTGCTGTCTGTGAAAAAATCAATAATCTACCAGCATTAGAAGGCAATTTAGAGTATAAACCAAAAGTTTCTATTGGTATAAAAAGCGGTGAGATGATTTCGGGCAATATAGGTTCCGTTAGCTTAAAACGTTTAGATTATACTGTTATTGGAGATACCGTAAATACTGCAGCACGTTTACAGGATGCCGCAAAAGAAAACCAGATTATTATTTCAGAAGATTGCTACCATAAAGTAAAAGAATCTTTTAAATGTGAAAAAGTTGGGAATATCTCTTTAAAAAACAAAGCCAATGCTCTTACTATTTATCAGGTTATTGAATAAGCTATTAAATCAACCACAAAATGGAAAAAGAAAGAATTTTAAAAAACAAGCATACAGATGATTTAATTGACCATTATTGGGGAACAATCAGCTATCTCACCAGTTTAATTAAAGCTTCAGAACTTAAAGCCGGACTTATATTATCCTTCTATGGTATTCTGCTCAACTTTATTTACCAAAGCACCGAAAATTTCTCCGATAAACTGTCTAACGATACCTTTCTATATATATTAATCGCTTTATGGGTGGCTTGCACAGCGGCTTCAATATTTTTTTGTGTACGTTGCTTTATTCCTAAAATTGAAGGGAAATTTACCAGAAACATGTTTTTCTTTAAGGATATAATTTCAAAATTTGGAGATATAAAGGAATTCTCAAAAACCTTTTTTGCCATGAGTAAAGATGAAGATACACTGTTTGAGCAGTTAGGTGAACAGATTTTTATAATTTCTAAAATTTCACATTGGAAATTTAGAAATGTAAAACGTGCCATTAGTCTTTTGGCAATAGGCCTTATTATATTGTTTTTTACAGGTATCTACCATTTTATTTTTATCTTAACCTAATTATCATAAAAAATGAAGTACATACTAATTATTTTAATGGCTTTCTCATTATCCTGCAAAGCTCAGAAAAAAACCTTAGAACCCAAACTAGAAAATATTAAATGGATTGCTGGCACATGGCATGGCGAAGCCTTTGGTGGAATTACAGAAGAAATCTGGAGCGAACCCTCTAGTGGCTCAATGATGGCAACCTTTAAATTAATCAATGAAGGAAAAGTAACATTCTACGAAATTGAAGTGATAAGGGAGTTAGAAAACACGCTAATTCTTCAACTAAAACATTTTGGTCCAGATTTAAAAGGTTGGGAAACAAAAGATGAAACTGTAGATTTTCCGCTGAAAGAAATTACCCAAACTAAAGTG
Source organism: uncultured Winogradskyella sp. (assembly GCA_913061495.1). Lineage (GTDB taxonomy): Bacteria > Bacteroidota > Bacteroidia > Flavobacteriales > Flavobacteriaceae > Winogradskyella. The sequence continues at coordinate 4,662 of CAJXVG010000035.1, read as the reverse complement.
GTTTTTGAAGGTATGACTTTCGAAAAAATTTCAGATAATGAAATGAATGTTTATCTGGATATCAAAAATGATGATGGAGAAGTAGAAACCGTTAAATTTAACTACAAAAAGTAACCCATGAAAAAAATCACTTACCTCCTATTCGTTTTGGTTTTTGTTTTCAGTTGTAAAAATAAAGAGAATAAAAAAATAGAAAAAACAACTTCTACTAAAGTTGAAAAGCAGTTACTAAAAATACATAAAACTAAAGAAGCAATTAATATTGACGGTATAGCCAACGAAAAAACGTGGATGCAAAATAAATGGCAAACCATGGATGAAGTTTGGCTGGGAGACTCACTTTCTAAAACTGATTTTTCAGGAAAATATAAAGTAAGTTGGTCTAATGAGGCACTTTATGTTTTAGCAGAGATTAAGGATGACACCTTAATTGATAAAATTGAAGATCCATTAGAAAGATGGTGGGATGATGATTGTCTCGAAATATTTATAGACGAAGATAATAGTGGTGGAGAACATCAATACAACCATAATGCTTTTGCCTATCACATTGCTTTAGATGGAAATGTTGTAGATATGTCAACTAAAAGAGAAGGCAAACTGTACAATTCCCATATTCAATCAAAACTTACAACGGAAAACAAAACTTCGCTATGGGAAGTGAAAATTTCATTGTTTGATGATAGTTATAGTGATTCAGGTACAAATACTCCGGTTAAGTTAACAGCAAACAAAAAAGTGGGTTTTGCTATTGCTTATTGTGATAATGATAAAAGTATTGAGCGCGAAAACTTTATAGGATCAATTCCTGTTGAAGGAGAAGACAAAAACAGAGGTTGGATAGATGCCAATATTTTTGGAACACTTTTATTGGTAGATTAGACTAATTATCCAATACGTCCTTTACCTTTTCTTCATTTGTAACTTTAGACAGGTTGATAGCTGTTTCAATCAATGCTAAATGAGAATATGCCTGTGGAAAATTACCTAACAAACGTTTTGATTTAAAGTCTATATCTTCACTAAAAAGCCCCAAATGGTTACTATACTTCAGTAATTGATCAAATAGTTTTGTGGCTTTCTGCTCCTCTCCTATCTTGTACAGACTATTTATGTACCAAAATGTGCAAATAGTAAACGATGACGAGGGTAGTCCAAAATCGTCCTTGGTTTTATAGCGATACAGTAAACCTTCAAAACAAAGATCTCGTTCAATGGCCTTTACCGTACTTACAAATTTTGGATGCTTTGCATTTATAAATCCATAAGATTCCATTAATAAAACTGAGGCATCTAAATCATCAGAATTATAAGCTTGTGTAAAAGCCTGTATTCTAGGATTCCATGCATTTTCCATTATATCCTTTCGGATAGCTTCTTCTAACAATTCCCATCGTGCTATTTTAGAGCTTTTACCTAATAGTCTAGCTACTTTCAAAGCTTTATCAACTGCTGTCCAACATAAAACTTTAGAAAATGTAAAATGCTGGTCACCTTCCCTAAATTCCCAAATACCTTTATCTGGTTCTTCCCAATGCTTACTGACCACCCAAACAATACCTTTGGTAATGGTCCAAAGTTCTTCTCCGTTTTCAATATCATTTTCAAAATTTACCACCAGCTGATGGATTACATCCATAAGAATACCGTAAATATCATTCTGTTTTTGTTTGTAAGCAGCGTTACCAACACGCACAGGTTTTGATCCTTTGTAACCAGACAGATGACCTAAGGATTCTTCTGTTAATTTTTTTTCACGGTTAATGCCGTACATTATTTGTAATTCTTCATTCTTATCTGGAATTAAATCTATAATAAAGTTTAAATAACGTCTCGCAATATTTTTATGACCTAATTGAGACATAACTTTTATTACCATTGAGGCATCTCTAATCCAGCAAAAACGGTAATCCCAATTTCTTACTTCTCCAATTGTTTCAGGCAACGATGTAGTAGCTGCAGCCAAAACAGCACCTGTTTTGTCGTAACTCAGCAACTTCAAGGTCATGGCACTTCGCGAAATATAATCGTTGTATTTTTTGTAATTTGGAGTGCGTTCCATCCAATCGAGCCAATAGACTTTAGTACGTTCGTGATCTAAATATGAAGTTTGAAGAGTTGGTACAAATAACTTTTCATTATAGCCAAACATAGCAAAACGGTCGTCAGTTAACTCTATAATGTCGCCATTTACCACGCGTTCTTTATTTAAATCTGTGTAAAGAAAAAGTGTATCGTAAGTTTCTTCATCATTTAAACTCACAATGAAATCGTTCTTTATATAGGTTGAGGTCCTTCCTTTTGCATATTCTAGTTTTGGATCGTAAATAATTTTAAAAGAAGGTTTACCCGAAATATATTTTATATACCGAATTACTTCTGGTGGTGAATGATAGAGCTTGTTCTCTTTTAGATAGCGTGGCATAAAATCATGAACTTCAAAAGCATCGAGTCCATTACTAAAAGATGTTACCAAAATGGCTGTATCATTAATATACTTTTGTTTTATAGTATAGCTTTCATCCACATCAAAACCAAAACTGCCACCAATCTCATCATCTAAAAGTTTAGCAAAAACTGATGGAGCATCAAATTTTGGCAAACAGCACCAATCAATTGATCCTTTTTTAGAAACCAAGGCTGCGCTCCGGCAATTGCCTATAATCCCATAATGTAAATTGTTCGTTAATTCTTCTTTATTCATACGGTTTTAGACTCAATTTTTTTTAAATTAACGAAATATGAACTTCATAACAAAGCAATGGGCGTTAATAAAACTATAATAGTATCTAATAGACTACCTCTTCAAATTTCAATTAATGGAGATAAACTCAATGTAACACCCAGTGTTGGTGGGCTTGCTACAGGAATGAAATCTGTCCATGCAGAAGGAAACGGAGTTTGGGTAGGTTGGTCCGGAATTACAGAAGAAGATTTAGACAAAAATTTAAAATCTAAAGTAAATACCAAGGTTAAAGAAGCTAAATGTAGGGCTGTGAGTTTGACCGAAGATGATATTAACGATTATTATTTAGGCTTCAGTAACCGAACGCTTTGGCCTCTTTTTCATTATTTTCTTGAATATACTGAATTTGAAAAACACCAATGGGAAGCTTACAAACGTGTTAATGAAAAATTTGCTGAAGTTATTTTAGACACTATTGAAGATGGTGACACCGTTTGGGTACATGATTACCAATTGCTGTTATTGCCAAAGCTCATTAAAGATAAACGCCCAGATGTAACCATCGGCTTTTTCTTGCACATTCCATTTCCTTCTTATGAGATTTTTAGAACCTTCCCTTGGCGTGAAGAAATACTCTCCGGTATGTTAGGCGCAGATTTAATTGGGTTTCATACTTACGATTATGAACGCCATTTTTTAAGCTCCATAAAACGAATTATGAGACTTGAGGTAAATTTTAATGAAATATCCTATTACGACAGAATAATAAAAGTTGATTCATTTCCCATGGGAATTGACTATAATAAGTTCCATAAAGCATCCCTACAACACAACAATCCAAACACTGAAATATCTGAACTTCAAAAACGATTAGACTCTCATTTAAAAGAAGGAAAAGATCAAAAATTCATTTTGTCCATAGATCGTATGGATTACACCAAAGGCATTCCAAACCGTTTAAGGGCTTTTGAATATTTTTTGAATCAACACCCAGAATACAAAGAAAAAGTTAGGTTGGTGATGCTGGCAGTTCCCTCTAGATCTGGTGTACCTCAATACCAGCGATTAAAACGCGAAACAGACGAATTAGTTGGTCGTATAAATGGAGAATTTTCAACTGTGAGTTGGACTCCAGTTTGGTATTTTTACAGATCACTTCCTTTTGAAAATCTCATTGACTTATATGCCTCATCAGATATTGCCCTTATCACACCTGTACGAGATGGGATGAATTTAGTGGCCAAAGAATACGTTGCCACACGTACCAAACAAGATGGAGTACTCATTTTAAGTGAAATGGCTGGTGCAGCAAAAGAAATGAACGAAGCTTTATTGATAAACCCAAATAGCTTTGAAAACTTTGCGTCAACCCTAAAACGTGCGCTCACCATGCCGTTAGAAGAACAACAAAGTAGAATGAAAATTCTACAAAAACGCTTAAAACGTTACGATGTAGAAAAATGGGCTTCAGAATTTTTGAAGTCACTTGATGCCACCAACCAAATGCAAGAAGTCGTAGTGTCTAAAAAATTAACCTCTGAAGACGAAAATGAGATTGTTGAAAATTTTAAAAAAGCCAAAAAACGACTCATTCTTTTAGACTACGATGGTACATTGGTCGGTTTTAAAGACAACCCTCAAGATGCAAAACCAGATAATAAACTGTTTAAAATTTTAGATGATTTTGAAGCACAACCCAACACAGACCTAAATTTAATAAGCGGAAGAGATAAAGCTACTTTTGAAAAATGGTTTACCCAAAAACCTTATAATTTAATTACAGATCATGGTGTTTGGAAACGAGAGAATAAAAAATGGACAGCCTTGGAAATTTTGAAAACCGATTGGATGGTTAGTATTAAACCCATTTTAGAAACCTTTGTAGATCGTACTCCAGGAACTTTTATTGAAGAAAAGGAATACTCTCTAGCTTGGCATTACAGAACAGCAGACCCTGAATTGGCTCGAATAAGAAC
>CAJXVG010000034.1 GCA_913061495.1 uncultured Winogradskyella sp. | reverse complement strand
ATTTAGAATAATTCTTAATAATATTTTTAAAGTTTTTTAAGCTCAATAACTTATCCCTAGAAAAAAATTATAACAATAAAAAACCCGAAACGTTATGCAAATTGTTTGTTAAATAAAAAGATTTTACTTAAAATTTTATACTTTTGTACAATTGATGAAGAAGATTTTTTTTAAAATAGCATCATTTTGTATGGCACTTTTAGTGTTATTCTCAACGTTTTCTTTTACGTTGGCAAGTCATTATTGCGGTGATGTTTTAGTTGATTCTTCATTGTTTGGAAAAGTAGAAACCTGCGGTATGGAAGTTCAAAAAACTTCTACTTCTTCTAATTGTGATATTACCAAGAAAAACTGCTGCAGTGATGAGCAATTGCTTTTAGAAGGTCAGGATACACTAAAAATTTCCTTCGAAAAACTGGATAAAGAACAGCAAGTATTTGTTGTAACATTTATCCAATCGTATTTAGATTTGTTTGAGTATGAAAACTCAGATAATGAAGCATTTATAGATTATTCCCCACCGCCCCTTATTAGGGACGTTCAAGTCCTAGACCAGACTTTCCTCATTTGATTTTTAAGTAATTAATTCTTACGTCCAACATTAATTTGTTTGGACTAAACTGCTTGTACCTTGTTTTTCAACAAGTATTGTTATTACTTAAAACTCATTTTTTTATGCTGAATAAGAGCATTAAATTTTTAATAGAAAATAAATTAGTAGCTGTATTGCTATTAGCCTTGTTTGTGGCTTGGGGCGTGGTAAACGCACCTTTTGAATGGAACACGGGCTCACTTCCCCGAAACCCCGTTGCCGTTGATGCCATACCTGATATTGGTGAAAACCAACAAATCGTATTTACGAAATGGGATGGACGTTCCCCTCAGGATATCGAAGACCAAATAACCTATCCATTAACAACCTCGCTACTTGGAATTCCGGGAGTTAAGACCATTCGTAGTTCTTCAATGTTTGGGTTTTCAAGTATCTACATCATATTTGAAGAAGATATTGAGTTTTACTGGAGCCGAAGCCGAATTCTTGAAAAACTAAATTCATTGCCAGCTGGGTTACTTCCTGAAGGTGTTAATCCTGCTTTAGGGCCAGATGCGACTGGTCTTGGGCAAATTTATTGGTACACACTCGAAGGTCGTGACGAAAATGGGAATGTGACTGGTGGTTGGGATTTGCAAGAATTAAGAAGCATCCAAGATTTCTATGTGAAATATGCGTTGTCATCTGCAAGCGGCGTTTCAGAAGTGGCTTCCATCGGTGGGTATGTGTTAGAATATCAAGTGGATGTAAATCCTGAATTGATGAGGCAATATAACATAGGCTTAAATGAGGTTGTAAAAGCAGTAAAGCAAAGTAATAAGGATGTTGGTGCACAAACACTCGAAATCAACCAAGCTGAATACCTCATAAGAGGGCTGGGGTATATAAAGAAGCTGTCCGACTTAGAAAATGCAGTAGTTACTTCAAAAGATTTTACATCCATCCGTATAAAGGATATTGCAAAAGTTACACACGGTCCCGCCACACGAAGGGGCATATTGGACAAAGAAGGAGCCGAGGTTGTTGGTGGTGTTGTAGTGGCTCGTTATGGGGCCAATCCTATGGAAGTCATCAACAATGTTAAAGAAAAAATAAACGAGTTAAGTTCTGGGCTTCCATCAAAAACATTAAGCGATGGGAGGACCTCGCAATTAACCATCGTACCCTTTTATGATAGAACAGAACTTATCCAAGAAACCTTGGGCACACTTGATGAAGCGCTCACCTTGGAAATTTTGATTACCATTTTTGTGATTATCATAATGGTCTTCAATTTAAGGGCTTCCGTATTGATTTCCGGATTATTGCCTGTTGCGGTTTTGATGGTCTTTATTTCCATGAAACTGTTCAATGTAGATGCAAATATTGTCGCTTTATCTGGTATTGCAATTGCTATTGGAACAATGGTCGATGTGGGCGTTATCCTTTCAGAAAATGTCTTGCGGCATATTGATGAAAATGAAGAAAAGCTACCTATGAATACGGTAGTCTATAATGCGACTGCCGAAGTTTCTGGTGCCATCTTAACTGCAGTAATGACTACCATTATAAGTTTCATTCCTGTATTTACTATGATCGGTGCCGAAGGGAAATTGTTTAGGCCATTGGCATTTACAAAAACGGCAGCACTCACCGCATCTCTTATTGTTGCCCTATTTTTAATTCCACCATTTGCGGCCTATTTATTTAAAAAGAGAAATTTAAAAACTTCTTTTAGTTATATGCTAAATGGAGCATTGATTGTTTTTGGCGTTTTATCTTTAATTTTAGGCTATCCGCTTGGATTAATATTAGTTGCATTTGGCGTTGTTGGCTTCCTTTCACTAAAGGAAAAGATTACGTCAAAACGCGCCAACATCATCAATATATTTGTTTCGGCTTTTGCTATCATATTCCTATTGGCGGAATATTGGAGACCACTAGGAGTAGATAGAAGTATCCTTATAAACTTAATCTTCGTTGGTCTTATCTGTTTTGGTCTTTTGGGTGTATTTACACTTTTTAGAAATTATTATGTTCGAATTTTAAATTGGGCATTGCGCAATAAGCTGTTATTTCTTTCGATACCAACTGCCATTGTAATTTTTGGAGTGATGATTATGCGTAATACTGGTAAAGAGTTTATGCCTTCACTCAATGAGGGTTCATTCCTGTTAATGCCCACTTCAATGCCACACGCAGGTGTTGAGGAAAATAAACGCGTCCTACAGCAATTAGATATGGCCGTTGCGAGCATTCCAGAAATTGAAACTGTTGTCGGTAAATCTGGGCGTACAGAATCAGCATTAGACCCTGCACCGTTATCGATGTATGAAAATATTATTCAATATAAATCTGAATATATTTTAAATGAAAATCGCAAAAGACAACGCTTTAAGGTAAACGAAGACGGCTTATTTGTTTTAAAGGATGGCAGTTTAGTAACCAACCCTAATAGCGAAATTGAAGTAGAAGATGATGACTATAAAGCCTCAAAAATTACAGACCCATTCTCTGTGACAAGTTCACAGCTCATTCCAGATGACGATGGAGAGTACTTTAGAAATTGGCGACCTGAAATTGAATCGCCAGACGATATTTGGAAAGAAATCGTAAGGGTTACAAAGCTTCCAGGTGTTACTTCAGCACCAAAGCTACAACCCATAGAAACACGCTTGGTGATGCTACAGACTGGTATGCGAGCACCTATGGGCATTAAGGTAAAAGGACAGGATTTAAAAGAAATTGAGGCGTTTGGGGTACAATTGGAAGATATCTTAAAACAAGCAGAGGGTGTAAAGGATGAAGCAGTTTTTGCCGACCGTATTGTGGGGAAGCCATACCTACTTATAGATATTGACAGAGAACGACTTGCGCGCTATGGCATAACCATAGAGCAAGTACAGCAAGTTATACAGGTTTCTGTTGGTGGTATGGTGCTTTCACAAACAGTAGAAGGTAGGGAGCGCTATGGTATTCGTGTACGCTACCCAAGGGAATTACGCGCAAATCCAAACGATTTAAAAGATATTTATGTGCCTGTAGAAAAAGGAAGTCCGGTTCCGTTAAGTGAGTTGGTCACTATTAGATATGAGAAAGGGCCACAGGTTATAAAGAGTGAAGACACTTTTTTAGTAGGCTATGTCCTTTTTGATAAATTAGATGGTTTCGCCGAAGTAGATGTGGTGGAAAATGCCCAAGCCCTTATTCAAGAAAAAATTGACAATGGCGAATTGACCGTTCCAAAGGGTATCAATTATCAATTTACGGGAACGTATGAAAATCAGTTACGAGCAGAAAAAACATTGAGCGTGGTAGTACCTCTGGCTTTGGCTATTATTTTTCTAATCCTATATTTCCAGTTCCGTTCTGTTGGAACGTCATTAATGGTCTTTACTGGAATTGCTGTCGCCTTTGCGGGAGGTTTTTTAATGATATGGTTCTACGGCCAAGATTGGTTCTTAAACTTCAGCTTTTTCGGAGAAAATTTACGAGACCTCTTTCAAATGCACACCATTAATTTAAGTGTCGCTGTATGGGTTGGTTTTATTGCTCTATTCGGTATTGCTACCGATGATGGCGTAGTAATGGCTACCTACCTTACGCAAACCTTTGACAAAAACAAACCTAAAGATAGAAAAAGCATTAGGGCATCCGTAGTTGAGGCAGGAGAAAAACGTATCCGTCCGTGTTTAATGACAACGGCGACAACTATTCTTGCTTTGTTGCCTGTATTAACATCAACAGGTCGAGGGAGTGATATAATGATTCCAATGGCTATTCCTTCTTTTGGTGGGATGTTAATTGCACTTGTAACCCTATTTGTTGTGCCAGTTTTATTTAGCTGGAAAGAAGAATTTCAATTAAAACGAGCTACAAAATGAGATATATAATTTTAATAGCACTTGTTTTTTTCGCTTTCGCGGAAGTAAATGCACAAGATTTAGCATCCTATATTCAGGAAGCTGAAAAGAACAATCCAGAAATCCAGGCTTTTGAATTGCGGTACAATATCGCCGAAGAAAAAGTAAACGAAGCCAATTGGTTGCCAAATACTGAAGTGAGCGCAGGCTATTTTGTAAGTGAACCCGAAACCAGAACAGGTGCACAACGTGCACGCTTTTCGGTATCACAAATGCTACCTTGGTTTGGCACCATTACCGCAAGAGAAAATTATGCGAGTTCAATGGCAGATGCTCAATATGTGGATATTGTCATTGCGAAACGAAGGTTAGCACTATCAGTATCGCAATCCTATTACAAACTATATTCAATCAAGGCAAAACAACTTATTTTGGATGAAAACATTCAGTTGTTGGAAACCTATGAGCGTTTGGCATTGACCTCTGTAGAAGTTGGAAATGCCTCGGCTGTTGATGTGCTGCGGTTACAGATTCGGCAAAACGAACTGGTGCAGCAAAAGGAAGTATTGGAACAAGATTACTTAGCAGAACAAACGGTATTTAATAATTTATTGAATCGCGACGAAACACTGGAAGTCCAAGTGCCACAAGAGTTGACTATTCCTGATGAAGAACCATTGGTCTCTAATGAGAACCTCAAACTCAATCCAGAGCTTTTAAAATATGATAAGCTGTACGAATCTGTTGAGCAGTCAGAAGCATTAAACCAAAAGGAGAGTGCACCAAACATTGGTTTTGGATTGGATTATGTTCCGGTTTCAGAGCGTCCCGATATGAATTTTTCCGATAACGGAAAGGATATCGTGATGCCAATGGTTTCAATCTCAATTCCAATTTTTAATAATAGGTACAAGTCAATTACCAAGCAAAATGAATTGAGACAGTTAGAGATTACATCGCAAAAAGAAGATAGGTTAAATAGACTTGAAACGCTTCTTGCACAGGCTCATTACAACCGAAACAGTATGAAAATAAAGTTTAATGTTCAGCTGAAGAATTTACAACAGGCTAATGACGCAGAAGAAATATTGATAAAGAACTATGAGACAGGTACGATAGATTTCAATGACGTATTGGACGTTCAGGAACTTCAGTTGAAGTTTCAGATAAACCTAATTGAATCCATTAAAGGCTATTATACAGAGTATGCTATGGTTAATTATCTAAGTAGTTAAGAATTGAACGAAAAAAGATAAATGATTTAATCACAATGCATTGTAGTAATATGAATTTAAAAACAGAGAACAATGATTAGAAAAATGATGATGATAATTGTGCTTCTTATTTCAACAAAGAGTATAGCACAATTTGTAGCTAACAAGAGTGAAGAAAATATAGATAATTGGCCAGAACGAGTCTATGACCTGACAATTGACTACGAGACTGTAAATTTTACTGGTAAAGATGTCAAGGCTATGACCATTAATGGTGGTATCCCAGGACCTAATCTTGAGTTTAATGAAGGTGAGTTTGCCATTATTAACGTGACCAATAAAATGGATGAGGAAACATCTGTACATTGGCACGGTTTAATTCTTCCAAACTTTTTCGACGGCGTGCCTTATCTAACTACACCACCAATTAAACCAGGTGAAACCCAACAATACAAATTCGCACTGAAACAATCAGGAACGTACTGGTATCATTCACATACAGGTCTACAAGAGCAAAGAGGTGTTTATGGCTCAATTCAAATCAATCCTAAAAAAACTGATTTAGAATATGACAAAGACTTGGTACTCGTCCTCTCAGATTGGATGGATGAAAACCCCAAGACACAACTTAGAAACTTAAAGCGTGGCAATGAGTGGTATCTTATAAAGAAAAACCAAGTACAAAGTTGGGATAAGGTTATTGCCAAGGGAGCTGTAGGTGCAAAATTAGAAATGATGTGGTACAGAATGCCCGATATGGCAATTTTAGATAATTATTACGATAAGTTTTTTATTAATGGAGGGGCAGAACAGAATTATCCTGATTTCAGTCCCGGTGAAAAGGTTAGAGTACGATTTATAAATGCCGCAGCTGCTTCTTACTTCTGGCTCACGTTCGGTGGCGAAGATCCAATGCTGGTTTCAGCAGATGGACTGGATGTTGTCCCCGTAAAGAAAAACAAAACACTAATTGGTGTTGCAGAAACCTATGACTTTATTGTAACCATCCCGGAAAGCGGAAAATTGGAAATACTTGCTACCTCACAAGATGGTTCTGGTCAGGCATCAGCTTATTTAGGAACCGGCAAAATTTTGAATGCGCCTAAAGTTCCAAAACCAGACTTGATAAAGCAAATGCAAGAAATGATGTCAATGGATATGAAAATGGGCGCACCTGCAGCCAAGTTCAATCCTTCAAAGAACGATTCCATTGAAAAGATGAAAAAATATGCGATGAAGATGGATGGAATGCAGATGGACGGAATGAATATGAAAGATGATAATATGCAGATGGATGGGATGCAGAAAGACAAAGATTCCACGAAAATGAAGCACGACGAAATGGCTCACGAAGATATGAAAATGGAAAGTGACAAAGGGCAAATGAACGGCGGAATGAAAATGGGCTATATCGTGCCGCAAGACAAGGTTATTGGCGACAATATGAAAACAGGAGGAAATCCAGAATTTAACTATAACTATTTAAAAGCACCAGGAAACACTGAGTTTGAAGACGGAAAACCTGTGCGTGAAATGCTTTTCAACCTAACGGGAAATATGAATCGCTACGTATGGTCTATCAACGGTGTTCCGCTTTCTGAAACCGATAAAATCAAAATCAATCAAGGCGAAGTGGTTCGTATAACCCTTAACAATATGACGATGATGCACCACCCTATGCACCTACACGGTCACTTTTTTAGGGTGCTTAATGAAAATGGCGAGCGTAGTCCGTTAAAGCATACTGTAAACGTTGCACCTATGCAGAAAGTGGTTATCGAATTTGATGCCGTTGAGTATGGCGATTGGTTTTTCCATTGCCACGTACTTTACCATATAAATAGTGGGATGGCGAGGGTCTTCAGCTATGATACACCACGGGATGAAAGATTAAAAGGCTATCCAATTACTAATTTGACTACAGAAGCAGACCATATGTGGACTTGGGGAGAAGTTACTGGCGCAAGCCATATGACAGAATTGTTTTATACAGCAACCAATATACGTAATCAGTTCATAGTAAGAGGAGAATATGGTTGGAATGAAAATTTAGAAGCAGAGTTTACATACGAGCGTTGGCTCAATAGTTACTTCAGGGTATTTGGTGGTGTAAATGTTGAAAATGAAGGCGAAGATAGTCTTGATGAGATTTCCACTACGGGTGTAGTCGGTGTGAGGTATCTACTTCCATTACTTATAGATTCCGATTTGAGAATAGATAATAAACTAAGACCAACAATCTCTTTCGCCACAGCAACAATGATATTTAGAAATGTAGCACTGTACGGTGAGTACGAATACCAAATGGACTTTGGTTGGGTTACAGATTTTGAGGAAGGAACTGATTTTAAAGAAGAAACTACTTGGCAAGTAGGTTTAGAGTTCGTTTTGAGTCGTGATTTCTCTTTGATGGGGAGCTATGACAACCGATTTGGAGCAGGTGGTGGATTATCGCTAAGATTTTAAGAAATGGCACAATACAAGAAAAATAGTTTGAGCTTAACCGGAGCGGTGTCGCTTGGTACTGGTGTAATGATAGGTGCAGGAATATTTGCCTTATTAGGACAAGTAGCTGAGTTATCAGGGCAATGGTTTCCGTATGCATTTCTTGTAGGCGCTATCATTTCAGGATTTAGTGCATATACGTATGTGAAACTTTCCAATGCATATCCATCTGCTGGCGGTATTGCTACCTATCTAAAAAAGATATATGGTAAGGGTGCGGTAACAGCTTCTGGAGCATTGCTAATGGCACTCTCAATGGTCATTAATGAAAGTTTGGTAGCACGTACTTTTGGTTCGTACACGCTTCAATTATTCGATATAAATGACAATAGTGTTTGGGTGCCTATCCTTGGGGTAGTGCTGTTAATCGTTGCGTTTTTAATCAATATTTCTGGAAACAATATCATTGGCAAATCTTCCTTTGCAATGGCTATTTTAAAAATTGGAGGTATTGCAATTTTTGCCATTGGTGGATTATGGGCGGCAGGATTTTCATTTTCTGAAGTTGTCCCTTCAGAAAGTTTGACAGAATACCCCATTACCAATTATTTAGGAGCCTTGGCCCTTTCAATCTTAGCTTATAAGGGCTTTACCACGATTACAAATAGCGGTGAGGAAATCACCAATCCTAATAAAAATGTAGGGCGTGCAATTATAATATCACTGGTTATCTGTACCGTGGTATATCTACTTGTTGCATTTGCTGTTTCTTCTAACCTTACTATTGAAGAAATAATCAAAGCTAAGGACTATTCATTGGCCGAGGCATCAAGGCCTGCTTTCGGAAAGTACGGATTGTGGTTCACGGTGGGTATCGCAATTATAGCTACTATCTCAGGTGTGGTAGCAAGCATTTTTGCAGTGTCAAGGATGACTACAATGCTAACTCAGATGAATCTAATTCCCCATAAACATTTTGGGTTACCTGGTAAGTTGCAAAAACATATGCTCATTTACACCGTGGTATTGGCACTTACAATGACCATTCTTTTTGACCTTACAAGAATTGCCTCACTAGGTGCTATTTTCTATCTAATTATGGATATAGGAATTCATTGGGGCGTACTTAAAAATATGAGAAAAGAGATAAACGCCCGTGCCTCTATTCTATATACTGCTATATTATTGGATTGTATTGTTTTGGCCGCGTTCTTATGGATAAAGGCTTCTAGCGACCTACTGGTCGTAATTGTAGCTGCAATACTGATGGTATTGATTTTTTTAGGCGAAAAATGGTTTCTAAAAAATAAAAGTGAAGAAAAAGAAAAATAGATAGACGATTTATAAATTTTAAAAAATAATAAAATGAAAACAACAGTAAAACTTTTAATGGTAATAGGAATATTAGGAACATTCGTTGGTTGCAAATCAACTTTCAATGCAAGTGAAACTATGCAGGTTGAAGAAAATAGAAATGCTGTTTATGAAGAAATCATTTCAAACCCTGTTCAGTTTGCTGCATTCATAAGTGAGGCTCGAAAAAATGAAGAAGCCAAAATGATATTGATGAAATCCCATATGGAACAAATGGAATCTGGCAATATGAAAGTGATGATGCAGAAAAACCCTGAGATGAAAGAAAAAATGCAATCGCATATGCAAAAGATGATGGATGAAAACCCAGAAATGAAGGTGAAGATGCAAGAGAAGATGCTTAACAAAATGATGCAGAGCGAAAAAGGGAGAAAAATGCTTATGGAAAAAATCCACGGTAATGATGAAATGAAAAAAGCGATGAAAAAAAGAATGTCGCAAATGATGGATGAGAACCCCGAAATGATGAAAGAAATGATGCAGAAGATGATGAAAAAAAATCCAGAAATGATGAAGAAAATGAAAGAAAAGATGAAGAATAAAGGGCAGTAAATTCCCGAAATCTATTGGCAATGAGAACAGTTTATTTAACAATTTAAAAGATATAGTTATGATGAGGTGGTGGTGGATACTAATACCGATTATTTTGATTTTGGCCATATTACTGTTTAGAGGAGGAAGTTTGCGAAACTCTGGAAGTAAGGAAAATTCTATGGATATACTAGACAACCGTTTTGCAAAGGGCGAAATATCAAAAGAGGAATACGAAGAACAAAAACGAACGATTAACTCTAAAAACTAAGAAGATGAACTATTATTTCAATAAAACCCTGAATGAGGACTTTGACAAAGTAATGGAAAAGGTTACTGAGGAACTGAAAAAAGAAGGTTTCGGAATACTAACAGAAATCAATGTAAATGAAACGCTAAAGAAGAAACTTGATGTTGATTTCAGAAGATATCAAATCTTAGGTGCTTGCAATCCACCAATTGCTCATAAGGCTCTAGAAGCAGAAGATAAAATAGGTACAATGTTGCCTTGCAATGTTATAGTTCAACAAAAAAATGAAACTACAGTAGAGGTAGCGGCAATTAATCCGCTAGCATCGATGCAGGCAGTTGAGAATGAAAAATTAAATGATGTAGCCAATGAAATTACAGAGAGGCTCAAAAATGTTGTCAACCGATTGAAATAAAAATAGTATGGAAAATAGCGAGGACAAAAAACAAAGATTGCATAGTCAGAATTATACTGAGAGCCGAAACACATCTTACAGTATTGTTAGACGCTACGGTTCCATAACTTTTGATGAGGCACTAACACAGTTAAGAGATGTTTTAAAAGACAAAGGATTTGACATCATCGGAGAAATGGATGTTACGGACTATCTGAAGGACTATGACATCGATATGTCTCACCTAATAATTATGATGGTTTGTCATAAAGAAACGGCTGCCAACTTACTTTCCAACGATATCCAAATGACCTCACTCGTGCCTTGTAAAATTAGCATCAAAGTAATCGAAGATGCTTCTTTAATCGAGGTTTCTATCGAAGACGTTGAGACAACTTGGGGCATCTCTGACAAATCTGAAATAGAAGAAATAGCAAAAAGCGTAGGACAAGATTTAAAAGAAATATTAGACCATTTAGGCCCAAAACATTTTAAACTATAGAATAATAATTTAATTCAAAAACAATGAAAACACTATTAAAAACTTCAATTCTAACCCTTGCATTCATTGCAATTGTAAGCTGCAAGGAAAAACAAACCGTAGAAATTAACACCCCTGAAGAGGTGAAGGCGGCCAAGAAAAAAACCGCAGATATCGCAGACCAAGGTTTTATTGACGGAATGACGGGAAAAGTATGGCACAATTACCTTGAAATCAAGATGGCACTTGTAAGAGACGATGCAGAAAAGGCAAGATCCATAAGTAAGGATATGGCTGCCTCTTTTGAAGAAGAAAGGATGGAGCTGAAAAACTTAGCACAAGATATGGCCAATACCGATGACATTGAAACCCTGAGAGAATTGTTCGCACAATTTACCGAAAAGGCTGGGCCAATGTTTGAAGATGCACTATCTGAAGGAACCATATACAAAAAATTCTGCCCAATGGCATTTAACAATGAAGGTGCCTATTGGTATGCCGATGTTAAAGAAATAACCAATCCCTATTTCGGCGATAAAATGTTGAAATGTGGGTCGGTAAAGAAAACTATTAATAAATAACCCTTAAATAAACAAAGATGAAAACGATTAGACAAAAATTAATTATACCCATAATCGCATTAGCTTTAGCTAGTGTTACTGCTTGTAAAGACGGAAATAAAAATGAACCGGCAGCACCAATGAGCAACGAGATGCATCAAGAAAAACCGAATCACGATGATAATGACGGTCATCACGATGGTGCAGGTATGGATACGGCAATGAATGGACACGGTAACGCACAAGCGATTCTTAATGACTATTTCAATTTAAAGAATGCCCTGGTGGGAGACGATAATGGCAAAGCCAAAGGGTTGGGAGCAGCCCTCGCAACATCCTTAGGAAATTTTGACGCTTCACATTATACCGATGCCCAGCAATCCGAATTAAAGGATATTGTTGAGGATGCAGTTGAACACGCAGAACACATTTCAGAAAGTGATATAGCACATCAGCGAGAGCACTTTAAAGTTTTAAGTAAAGATGTAATAGATATGGTTGCTATAACAGGAACAGAGATGAAACTATATGAGCAGTTTTGCCCTATGTATGATGGCGGTACGGCGTGGTTAAGTACTAAAGAGGAAGTGCGTAATCCCTACTACGGTAGCAAAATGTTAACCTGTGGCAAAGTGCAGCGAGAAATCAACTAAATGAAAATAGTAAAAATCATAGCGATTGTGTTATTGGTAACGTTTGTGGGGATTCAATTTATACCCACAACGCGCAACCAAAGTGATTCTGTTCCTTCCACCGATTTTATGTTGGTCAATAATGTTCCAAAGAACATTCAAAATAAGTTACAGATATCCTGCTATGATTGTCACAGTAATAATACGCAATACCCGTGGTATAACAAAGTTCAGCCTGTTGCTTGGTTTTTGGAAGACCATATTAAAGAAGGCAAGGCCGAACTAAATTTCAACGAATGGAATTCACTATCAACCCGAAGAAAGACCAGTAAGTTAAGGTCTATCATCAAACAGATTGAAAATGGCGAAATGCCTTTAGATTCTTATACGTTCATTCATAGAGACGCAAGGTTTTCAGAAGCAGAGGCAGAAGAAATAATCAATTGGGTAACACAATTAAAAGACAGCTTATAAATAATTAAAAAATAAAAAGATGAAAAAGTTAAAAATGAGTATAGCCACTATGTTGTTGTTGGTAGTTTCTTTTACCAATGCACAGGAAAAGGAAAAAATGAAGATGGACCATAAAATGGACCACGGTAAAATGATGAATATGAACAGTGATCCAAAAGCAGAAGCAATTTTAAATGATTACTTCAGTCTAAAAGATGCCTTGGTGGCAGACGATAGCAAAAAGGCAGCCCAAGAAGGCACAAAATTGGTAGCTTCTCTTAAAGCCTTTGATACCAGTAGCTATACCAAAGAACAACAAGAAGAATTGGCCGATATTATTGAAGATGCTACAGAACACTCAGAACATATTGCTGAAAGTGCTATTGACCATCAAAGAGAGCATTTTAAAACATTGAGCAAAGATATAACGGATATGGTGGCGATTACAGGAACAAAGAACACACTGTACCAACAATTTTGCCCTATGTACGATAAGGGTAGTGCTTGGTTAAGTACAGACAACGAGATAAGAAACCCATATTACGGCAGTAGAATGCTTAAATGCGGCAAAGTACAAAAGACTATTCAGTAGGTAATCCCTTCCCTAAGCATTTTTTGTTGTTCTGGTTTATTAGTTAACGGAATACATAAAATGTCCGGAATATCTTGAGTAGTCATTAAGTCCTGTCGTGGGAAGGAAAAATAGATGATGGTTAGTGTTAGTTTCTTCCCAGGTCAGGCAAAAATTTAAGTCCTAATAAGAGAGAGGGTGCATACTGTTTGGTTGGTTAATGAAACCCTTTCTCTTAAATAGGCACAACAGATTTTGTGAAATAGAAAAGTTGATTTGGTTAGTAGCAGCCTGCACAAGGGAGAGGGATTAAACCCTTAAAATAATAACATCTCTCTTCCTATGTCAGGCAATTTAAAACTTTTGAAAAAGAGAAGTTTAGTGAAGAGTACTTGGTTTTGGGAGGTGAACATTTGAAATGGTTGATTGGTTAATACCAGTTCGCCTCTCATTATCAAGTATAAATTTAGGGTTTCAGCTTCATTAAAGAAAACTGAAAAATAAATAGGTAATGAAAGATTGTTGCAATACAGGTAATAGCAAAGCACAGATCAAAAACCCGTTAAAAAAGTGGTTCAATTATATCGTGTACGCTATCATAGCCAGCATAGTTCTTGGGACTTTGGTACTGCAACTAATTGGGTACTAATTAAAAACCGTAAGAGATGAAAACAAAACATTTTTTTTCAGCCATTTTGGTCATTGCCTTCTTAGGTAGTTTGACCAAAACCTTTGCCTTAAATGAAGAACGAAATAGCCTTGATGCAACTGAATTATCGGCCAGTATAGCATCAGCTGTACAATCAGATTCCGTAAAAGCAGATTTTGATGCGTTTCCCAACCTACACCCTATGGTCGTACATTTTCCCATTGTACTATTGCTGTTAGCGGTGGTTTTACAATTGATACAGTTGTTTACCTTGAACCGGACAATGGACTGGGTAATTCTCTTAATGGTAGGGTCTGGGTTTATTGGGGCGTATGTCGCTGGAACATTTGTGCACCCGCATACAGAAGGACTTACCGAAATGGCAAAAAGCGTACTGGAACAACACGATAAATATGCCGATTGGACACTATGGTCAAGTGCCCTTGCAGCAGTTCTGAAAATAGTAAGCCTGTTTTGGGTCAAACTAAAGCGTGGTTTTGAAATAGCAGTTTTTGTAGTTATGGCCTTTTCGGCATATTCAGTTTCCGAAGCAGGACATTATGGTTCACAGTTGGTATATATAGAGGGAGTGGGCCCACAAGGAAATTATATTGAAACCGAAAGTGAAGAAGGTCACCAGGAAAGAGATGGGCATTCACATTAAACAAAGATTATGAGAAAAGGATTTATCATAACGAGCATCATATTGGTTTTGGCGGTAGCAACCATAATCATTATGTACCCCTTGTTGTGGTGGCTTGCATTGGTATTACTTCCTTTCTTGATTTTAGGACTAATCGATTATTTTCATAAATCAGATAACATTAGACGTACCTTTCCATTATTTGGTAGAATTACCAATTTTCTGGAAAAACAACGACACGTTGTCCAAGAAACCGTTTTGCTTAATAGGACGGAAGGAAAGCCCTTTAACTGGATACAAAAAGAAATAGTCTATAAACGTGCTGCGAATGCTAATAAAAGTCAACCTTTTGGTACACAAATACCGTATGATAAAGTTGGTCGTGAATGGTTTACACATTCCACCTATCCGGCAAAAGAAGTCAACGATGATTTTAGAGTAACATTTGGAAGTTCCAAATGTGATAAGCCCTATTCTGCAAGCATTCTGAATCTTGCGGGAATGAGCTATGGCTCAATAAGCAAAAATGCGACCTTAGCCCTTAATGGCGGTGCTAAAATAGCTGGTTTTGCCCAAAATACGGGTGAAGGTGGCTTTACACCCTATCATCAGGAGTATGGGGCTGATATCATATTTCAAATCGGAACCGGTTACTTCGGATGCCGTACTGAAGAAGGTAATTTCGACCCCGAAAAGTTTCAGGAAATTGCCTTGTACGAGGTGGTCAAAATGATTGAAATTAAAATCTCGCAAGGAGCTAAACCAGGATTTGGAGCTATACTGCCTGCAAAGAAAAACACAGAAGAAATCGCAAAATTCAGGGATGTTGAAAAGGGTACCGAAATACTATCGCCACCGCATCATTCGGCATTTGGAAACGATGAAGAGATGATTTCTTTCATTGAAAAATTGAGAGAGCTTTCCAATGGCAAACCAATTGGCATTAAACTATGTATTGGACAAAAAGATGAATTTGAAAGAATGGTTCAATCTTTCGCTGAAACGCAAAATTATCCAGACTTCATTGCCATTGACGGTGCCGAAGGAGGCACGGGCGCTGCCCATATGGAATCACTTCATTGGGCAGGGCTGCCGATAGTTGAAGCTATTCATTTCGCAAACCGGATTCTTAAAAATTATGACTTGCGAGATGAGATAAAATTAATGGCAGCTGGTAAAATCATTTCGGCTTTTGATATCTATAGAATGTTGGCACTCGGCGCAGATACCTGTTATAGTGCCAGAGGAATGATGTTTGCCTTGGGGTGTGTGCAGTCCTTAAAATGCAATTTAGATACTTGTCCTACCGGCATAACCACAATGGTACCGTCAAGGGTAGCGTCATTAGTTGTGGAAGACAAGAAGACCAAAGTAGCCAATTACCATAAAAACACAATGGAAGCCTTTAAAGAGTTGCTGGGTTCAATGGGACTTGAAAACAGAAAGGGCATACATAAAAAACACATTGTTAGACGAATAAACGAAACTGAAACAAAAACATATAAAGAAATTTTTATAAAACCCTCAAAACAATGAGTGACAAAAAGGACATAGAAACCACGGCAGCCTTTTATAGGCAACTTTTCAATAGTTCAAAGTACGTACTATTGGTAGTGCTTATAGCTTCAGCTATCGGGCTGTATGTCTTGCCTAATATTAATGCTACTTACGCAGTGACTATACTATTGGCCATAACACTAACAAAGATAGGATTTATCATAGCCCTATCCTTTAATCAATTAATGAAAATTATCGGACAGAGCCATTTGCTGAGCCACGTTTTAGTGTTATTCGGATTTTTAATTGTCCTGATTGTACTTTCATTCGCTATAGACTATACAGCATTACATTTTTTTGATTCTACTCATTTCAAGATAAATTATAGTTCGGGAAATAACGGGCTGTTGGTATTTTTCGATATGTCCTATTTCAGTCTAATTACATTTTCATCTGTAGGCTACGGCGATATAATCCCGATAACGGTTACAGCTAAAACCTTGGTGGCACTTGAGGTGGCCCTCAGATTTTTTGTCCTTGTATTTGGAATCGCAAACGTGAATAGAATTCGAGTAAATAAATAACCCTTAATAACTAAAATTATGAAAACTCTAAAATTAACAACAATCCTAATGCTACTTACGTTTGCCACAGGCCAAATGTTTAGCCAAAATGTAGATTTAGGCACCGAGAAAGAAGCTGTTCTAAAAGTAATGAAAACCTATAAGGATGCGCTGCAAAACCTGACGACTGAAGGCACCTTTGAGTTGTTTACAAAAGACTCAGAAGTTTTTGAATCTGGCGGTGTTGAAGGCTCATACGCACACTATATAGAACATCATTTAGGGCCAGAATTAGGTCATTTCAAGAAGTTTGAATTTTCAGATTATGAAATTGATGCAGAAGTAGATTTGCCCTACGCCTTTACTACCGAAACCTATATCTACACTATCGTTCTCAACCCAGATGATGAAGGCAATAGTAGAACGATAAAGAAAAAAGGGGTGGCAACTTCTATCCTTAAGAAGATAGATGGGAAATGGAAAATCATTAAAACGCACTCTTCATCAAGAAATACAAAGTAAAATATAATGAAAAAACACATCCATTTTTCTGTAGTATTAATCATTTCTCTAATAGTCTCTTGCAAACAAGAAAGTAAAGAGACCAAAGAAGTTGTGAAGGAAGAAATAGAAACAGTTTCTCAAACCGCTGAACCCGACAAGAAAAAACCATTAAGTCCGCATACCGAAACAATGGCAATGGTTGGCGATGCTCATATTCATATCGATTACTCTTCCCCAGGAGTAAGGAATAGAATAATTTTTGGTGGACTGTTGGCGTATGACCAAGTCTGGCAGGCTGGTGCCCATATGGCCACTTGGTTGGAAACAGATAAGGATTTAGAAATTGATGGCAAGGTATTGAAAGCCGGAAAATATGGATTTTTTGCTATTCCGAATCAAGAAGAATGGACTGTCATTTTCAACAGAAATTGGAATCAGCACGGAAAGGATGACTATGATGCGAGCGATGATGTATTACGATTTAAAGCAACGCCTAAAATTTCCGAAGAAATCAAGGAACATTTAGAGTACAAAATAAACAAAACAACAGAGACCTCAGGAACAATCTCAATGAGTTGGGAAAAAGTAACGATTGAGTTTCCTTTCGAAATAAAGTAATATGGTCAACAGAAAAACAGCGAAATGGATTAGAAAAGCACACCGCTACTTGGGTATCTTTTTAGGTATTCAGTTCTTGATGTGGACGATTAGTGGGATGTATTTCAGCTGGACGGACATCGACGAGATACACGGTGACCAATTTAAGAAAGAAGCACCTGTACAGACCTCATTTAATGATTTGCTCGGCACATCCCAACTCGCTACTAAAGAACCCGTCCAATCTTTGGAATTACTGGAAATAGCAAATGAACCTTACTATTGGATAAATGAAGCACAGCTTTATAATGCCAGAACAGGACAAGGGAAAAATGGAATTACTAAAGAAGAGGCTCAACAAGTTGCAAATAGGTATATGTTGAACGATTTGGAAATAGCAAAAATTCAATTAGTCGATTCTGTAGGAGCACATCACGAATATCGCGGTCGCCCACTTCCAGCCTATGAAATTTCTTATGAGACACCACAAAACTTAAAAGCCTATGTGGCGGTTGAGAATGGCGCTTTTCAAACGGTGAGACATAGGGACTGGCGCTGGTTTGATTTTCTTTGGATGACCCATACAATGGATTATCAGGGAAGGGATAATTTCAACACGTTGCTATTAAGGGCATTTTCACTTTTGGGATTGATAACAGTCTTAAGTGGTTTTGTACTATGGTACATCAGTTCCCCATCAATCAGAAAATTAAAGAAGAAGCTTAAATAGATAATAACTTAAAAACCAAAAACAATGGATTCAAAAGAAAACACACAAGACGGAATGAAGAAAAATACTTACGGAAAGTTTATGGCTATGCTTGGGCTTTCATTTATAGCAATGTACATCACAATGTACCTAAATACCTACGAATGGGATCACGTTTGGTTTAGCCTTACAAGATTTTATATGGTTTGCCTCGGTATAGCTGCAATGGCAGTAATTATGTTGTCATTAATGCTAAATATGTATAAGAACAAGAAAAAGAACATAGCTATTTATTTGGGGAGTTTAATACTTTTTGTGAGTGCATTGGGTCTGGTACGCGAACAAAAATCAACAGTAGGTGACGTTCTCTGGATGAAAGCAATGATTCCACACCACTCTATTGCAATCTTAACAAGTAAAAGAGCCGACATAAAAGACCCAGAAGCCAAAAAACTTGCTGAGGAAATCATAGAAGCACAGTTGCGTGAGATCGCACAAATGAAAAAGATTATTTACAGATTGGAAAACAAAAAAGAGGAATAGTACTTGCGCTATTTCTTTTAAAACTAATATTATGAAAAAGAATTTAATATTTATTGGCCTTGCCTTAGTAGTAGGGCTATTGGGAGGATGGCTCATATTTGGAGGGTCAGGAAATGATGAACAGGCGATAAAGGACTTGTCGGATATGTCAGATTCGCACGATCATTCAGGTGAAAGTGCTGAGCAGATGTGGACTTGCTCAATGCACCCACAAATTATGCAACCCGAACCTGGCGATTGCCCAATCTGCGGAATGGACCTCATTCCAGCTGAGGCTGGAGCAGACGGTCTGTCTGCGGATGAGATTAAGATGACCGAAAATGCAATGGCACTGGCTAACATACAAACGTCGGTCGTAGGACAAAGTCAGATGGGTAGTGGCACATTAAAACTATCTGGAAAGATAAAGCCCAATGAAGAATCCAACGCTGTGCAGGTCACCTATTTTGGTGGAAGAATTGAAAACCTCTATGTTAATACTACAGGAGAACGTGTAGGTGCCGGACAGCGTTTAGCAACTATTTATTCACCTGAATTAGTTTCTGCCCAACAAGAATTACTCACGGCTGCATCGTTGAAGGAATCACAGCCAGCACTCTATAAAGCTGTGAGGAATAAACTAAAGCTTTGGAAACTTTCTGAAAAGCAAATTAATGCTATAGAGACCGCCGGAAAAGTGCAAGAAAATTTCCCTGTTTATGCAACCGTTTCTGGGACAGTAACGCATAAAATGGTAGAAGAGGGTGACTATGTAAAACAAGGACAACCATTATATAAAATAGCAAATCTCAATACGGTTTGGGCAGAATTTGATGCCTATGAGAATCAGATTGCTTCCTTGAAAGTTGGTCAAACCATTAAAGTGACTACCAATGCGTATCGCAATGAAGTATTTGATGCAAAAGTTTCATTTATTGACCCTTTATTAAATTCTTCTACACGTACCGTCGTAGTTAGAGCAGTACTTAATAATAAGAACGACCTATTTAAACCAGGTATGTTTGTCGAAGGTAAAATTGAAGGTGCTCAAGAAAGCACTTCAAGTAAAATAACAGTTCCTGCTACAGCTGTGATGTGGACTGGTGAACGTTCTGTGGTTTATGTTAAAACTAATCCTAACGAAGCTATTTTTGAAATGAGAGAAGTCTTACTCGGTAATGCCAATGGAGACACCTATACCATAATTGAAGGTCTTCAAAATGGTGATGAAGTGGTAACTAATGGCACGTTTACAGTAGATGCTGCTGCACAATTACAAGGCAAAAAATCTATGATGAACACAGCTGGTGGCAAAACAATGACCGGTCACGAAGGGCATTTAGGTATGCAAGGAAACAATTCTGGAGATAGTAAGGGGAATACTGACCATTCAGAAATGAAAGAAAGAATAGCTGTTTCAAACAAATTTCAAGGCCAGTTAAAACAGGTGTTTGATGATTATATTCTTTTGAAAGATGCTCTGGTAAATGATGATGCCAAAAATGCACAGCAAGCAGGAAAACAAATAATACGATCCCTGAAAAATGTAGATATGAAGTTGTTGTCCGATGAAACAGCACATAACCATTGGATGACAATTCAAAAGGAATTAAACACTTCGGCAAATGCTATTTCAAGCAATACGGATATTTCAAAACAAAGAGGGCATTTTAAGCATTTGTCTGCGCATATGATAAGTAGTGTGCAGCTCTTTGGGGTCAATGAAAATGTTTATATCCAGTTTTGTCCAATGGCAGACAATAATAAGGGAGCGTACTGGATAAGTTTAGAGGAAGAAGTCCGTAACCCATATTATGGCGAAGCAATGTTAACCTGTGGTGAGGTTAGAGATACGTTAAACTAATCAGGCTTAGAGTTAATTGGTAAGCGGATTCTTCAGCCTTTAATATTTTAAAGAGGAGAAAGATGATGAGTGAAAGTAGAAGAAATAGAAGAAAAAACAAAAAAAATACATATAAACAGAAAAATCCGATTTCAAAAAAAGATAAGGTTATCGGAATTTCGGCAATAGCAGCCATATTCTTGGCTGCCGTAATACTAATCATATATCTAAATTTAGATTTTATTAGGCATTTTTTCAACCTATGAATAATACCATCCACATTAAAAATATGGTCTGTCCGAGATGTATATCCGCAGTTTCCCAAATTTTGGTAGGATTGAACATTGATTACAAAGCTGTCAAGTTAGGAGAAGTAGAATTGGTTTCGATGCTTAACGAATTCGAAAAAAAATCTTTGCAAAAAAAGCTACAAAATGCAGGATTTAGTTTGATTGACGACCGTAAAAGTCAGCTTATTGAGAAAATGAAGAATTTGGTAATTGAGAAAATACATTATTCTAATGAAGAGACCGAATTAAAATGGGCCAATATTATAACTGTCTCTTATACACATCTGACGCTGCCGACGACTCCTTACGTG
>CAJXVG010000033.1 GCA_913061495.1 uncultured Winogradskyella sp. | reverse complement strand
GAGATCAGCCTCGGTCTCGTGGGCTCGGAGATGTGTATAAGAGACAGGTATATAGACGCTCTTCTTCTGGGATGTATTTTTTAACACTACAAGAATAAAGTATAATTGTAATTACTAATAAATAGATGCTGTTTTGATATGCTTTTTTCAAACTAATTCTTTTTCTTTTCTAGACTTTCTGTTGTCTCTTCCTCTTTAGCTTTTATAGCTGCTTCGGCTTCCTCTTTTTCTTTTTTGAGTTGTTCTTTTTTCTCTTTTTGGGCTCTAAAGATAGCATCCCAGAGTTCGGAAAAACGATTGAATTCTTGTGTAAAAATCAAAGCAATGCCACTGGTAATGGTTTGGCCATCTATAACGTTTTCAAATTCATTTCTTCTAAATCCTTTTAAACGGTATCTCCCATCTTCGGTTAAGATATATTCTAAACTTACATTGCCAATTAATGGAGTAGCTTCGCCAGAGGTGTCACTGCCCTGAATATCTACTTCACTACCAACCCGTACAACTAATCTGTCATTGAATAGTTTTTTTTGTGCAGCAATATCTAGTTGTGTTCTATCTGTAGGTGCATCTCCTTGGTAATCTGTATAGCTATCCAAACCAAAATCGAGTTCAATACCAGTGTTTCCTAATATTTTATCAGAAAAGGCATTGAGCTGTTCTGATACGGCATCATTTAAATTGTCCCTTGCTACTGTGGCAAAACCACCTGTACTACCGTCACTTCCAGGATCTGGATAAAAACGATTGAGTACCAATAATGAAAATACTTGTCTGTTTAATTCTCCTTCTTGCTGATTTACCTGTTGTACTCTTCCGTAAACTTGGCCACCAATTGCTCCTTGTTCTTCTTCAGGCATATCTAACTGAAATGAGATTTTTGGCTGCAACAGCTCACCATCAATATTTAAATAGACATTAAAAGGAAGCACTTGTCTATATTTTGTTTTTACAGAAGGATCTGCGCCTGATATCTGAGGTGCCATTAAAGAAGATGCTGAAGTTTCTAGGTTGTATATGGCTCTTACATCTAATTTGGCATCAAACGGATCACCAGACCAAGTAACACGGCTACCTTCAGCCAGTAAAAACTTTCTGTTTACTAAATTATAAAGGTTCAATTCGTAATGTCCACTAGATATTTCATAAACACCCGAAAGGTTGATTCTACCATTGGGTGACATGGTAAGGTTAAAATCACCATCGCCAGAAACCTTAAAATTATCACCAGTTTCTTCGTCAATAATTATAGTAACAGCAGCTTCTTTCCCAACTTTAATTAAAGATTTAATATCAAATCCTTTTATAGTTGCAGTCTGCTCTTCGGTTTCAGTTAAGATGGCATCTGGGTTTTCGCGATTTACAAACACCACAACTCCATCACGTTCTTCTACACTGGCAAGACTAGACGGCATTACGTAAACAAAATCTGTATCTGAGCCCAAAGTGACATCTGCATTTAATTTAGGAATTTGTAAATCTCCTGTAAGTTTTGCATCAGCATCAAAAGAAGCTTTTCCGTAAAAGGCTTCATTGTCTTCTTGGTTTGCATCTAAAACCTGAAAATCGTTAGCCTTTAGATCGAGGTTGAACGTTGGATTCAAGAAATTCTCAGTTCCTATTTCTCCTGATAATACGAGTTCATTGTTGTTAACATCTTTAACTGTAAAATTAGACATGGACAAACCACTGTTATCAACATTTAAAGTTTCATCTTGAAGCGTAAACTTGGTGTTAAGTTTTGATATTTTGAAATTGGCATTATTAAAATTAAGTTGTCCATTGTACTGAAGGTCTTTTGTGGTGCCTGTAACTTTAAACTGCCCAGAGAAACTTCCCTTTCCCTCTTCAATTTCTCCCAATGACAAGGTGTTTAGGGCTTCCATTTTAAATTGGTTAATGTCTAAATCAAGGTCAAGATTGGCACTTTCATTTGTTGCTACATAATCTCCTTGTAAATCTAAATCTACATCACCACCTTTTAGGGCGGAATTAAAATCGTAATTACTGCCTCCTAGGGATTTAGCTTCGACGGTAAGTGTGCCAAGGTCGGTTTTTAAAACCTCCAGCTGTTTTATATTTAAATTGGCTACAATACCAGTCTGGCCAAAAGGTTCTTCTAAAACAAAATTTCCATTGAGTTGACCTGTAGCTAATTTAGTTTCAGGATTGAGGTAATTAAAAACTTCACTCAATTTAAAATTCTTAAAATCTAAAGCTGCATGACTTTTTGTAATGCCTGGAAGTTTATCCGTCACCTCAATAGATTGATTGTTCTTTGAAATTTTGAAATCGTTAAATTCAATGTTGTTATCTGTTAGGATTACCTCATTAGAAGCGGGAATTGTCCATTTACTCTTATTTAATATTAAGCTATCTGGATTTACAGTGAATCTTAATTGCTCTCTACTACCAGTGATTTTAGTATTAACATTCATCAATGTTACATCATCTTGGTAACCTAAGAAGTTTAACGAGAGCTCATTATTGGATTGATTGCCAGTAATGATGGTTCGTGGTATATCTAAAGGACCTGCAGTAATATTTTTAAATCCTAAATTAAAATCGAAATTTGTTTTGTCAGTGTCTATAGAGAATGCTAAACTGTCTAATTCGTTACCTGCATAATTAATATGTGGAGCGGTAATGTTGGCTTTAAGTTTTCTGGCTTTTTCGTTAAAATCTACAGAAATGTCAATGGTGTCCAAATCTTGTACATTAACTAAAAAGACATCATTCAATAATGGAGATTGTGAAATTTTACCTTCTACCTTGAGGTTTACAGGATCTGTAATTGTATCAGAAACTTTTTCGTCTCTATAAAAATAGCCTAAAATATGTCTCCTTATGGACTTGCTAAACGTTTGTGGATCTGTATTGGATTTTAAATTAATGTCTAACATTTTATTGCTCACAAAAACAGATGTGGTGTCTTTAGAAATATGGCCCAAAGCTTCAACTGAACCCAATAAATAAGTTTTATTATCATAAACCACAACACCATCTTCTACAATTGCAGTAACGTCATATGTATCGCTACTGCCTTTAAAATCCACGAAAATTTCCATTCCTGTTTTTACATTTCGCTGCATAAAGCCTAGGGCTTGTAGGTCTGCACCAATTATATCCAATTCAACCGTTGCCTCAGGAGCTATGGAATCTAACACAACCAAGCCGTCTAATTTTAAATTGAGGTTGTCATCTTTATATTTTGAAATGACTCTTCCTGTTCCGTTTTTAACAGAACCGTTAAGTTTTAAGTCATTAATGGCGTAATCATTAAGCTGAAATTTTGAAATTGTAGCGTCTAATGTCGCATCTAGAGAATTGATGGTTTTTCCGCTTCCTTCAGACTTTAATGTAAGACTTAAGCCACCAAACTGTGGATTGTTTAGCAGTTCATCTACTTTATAATTTTCTATGCTTACCATGGCATCATAAGCAATTGTATTTTGGTTTTTAAAATTCCCCTCTACAGATGCAACACCTTGTGTGGTGGTTAATTTTGCTTTGGTTGTAAGGTCATTGGGAGAACCACTTATTCTGCCTGAAAGTTCAATGTCTTTTGGTAAACTTATACCAAGTTCTTCTTCATTGAAAAACTGCACTAAATCTGAACCTTTTGTAGTTGCAGAAAATTTTGGAATTTCAAATTTCAGACTATCAGGCTTAGTTGTATTTTTTAAAGAACCACTTGCCATTATTTGGGTTGTTTTTCCCCAATTTACTTTAGCATTCGGGAAAGTTACTGACGCCAAAGTTCCTGATGCATTAACGTTTCCTGTAATTTGTTTTTTACTTAAGGTCTGTAAATACGTGTTGTTTTTAAGTTCTGGTTGAAATTTGAATATATCTTGAAGTGAAATACTAAAAGACGGTAAATTGGCAGTGACAGATGTGGTTTCTGGGGACTCTAAAAACTGATTGAATGTAGTGTAGTTTAGTTGAGCATAGCCATTTACTTTATTATTGTTAAGATGAAGGTTAAGCTCATTTAAATGCATTTGTTTATTGCTTAATTTAAAATCAACGGCGAGTTGTTTTAAATTAAGACCAGATTTTTCATTGAAATTAAACTGATCAATATTTATACCTGCTTCTTGTTCTTTTATGTAAATGCCGTACGCCTTTAATGTTAGGTTGGATAAAGCAATGGCATTAGGGTTAAAAACGTTTGTTGTTGGAGTTGGGTTACCAATAGTAAATGTTATGTTGTTATTTTCAAGATTTAAACCTGAAACTTCAGCTTTTATTTTAGGCCATTCAAAGGTATTCGTTGTATTGTTTGAAGTGTCTGTAGCGTAGTCTGAAGTTAAACGCTCTTCAGTTTCTGTTTTTATATCTATTTTAGAATTTTTTAATTCAACTTCATTTAAAATGAAATCACTTTCTGCTAAATTTAATTTTGGAATTTCAGCATAGAAGCTTGAAATATCTAAATCGGCAATAATTCGGTCGGGTTGTGATTGGTAATATCCAATTACATTTTTCAGAGTAAGTGATTCTACAGAAAATTTTGGTAATGGCACATCTTGCGCTGTTGTATCTATAACAACCGGTTTTTGAATAAATTTAATATTGGCACCACTTAATTTAACGTCTGATGCATCGAATATCATTTTTTCAATATCAGTTGTTTCCATCTCCGCTTCAAGCTCATCAATTTTAAAATCACTGTCTATACCAACAACTTCATCGTTAAATTTAACATCGATGTTTGTTAGGTTAAGATCACCAATAACTAAATTTAAAGGTTTGCTTTCAGAAGTTTTTGTAACAGTAGTAGAATCAGCAGGAGCTAAAGCATCAATTAAAAATTGAAAATTATAGCCAGCAATAGTGTCTTTTCTTATAATATTTGCTTTAAGACCATCCCAATATAAGTTGTCTACTCCAACAGCTTCTCCGCTTATAGTTGCCCACAGTGGAATATCTGCTTCAAGTGATTTTGAATAAACTAAAGTATCTCCTTTCTTGTCTTCTAAGTACAATCCGTCTAACTGTACGTTTCCGTTAAATGTTATAAAAAGTTTTTCGATTTCAACTTTGGTGTCGGTCTTGTTTGAAACATAGTTTACAACTTTATCCACTATGATACTTTGTCCCCAAGGGCTTCTAATAAAAAGAATGACCAGGATTAAAAATAGCAGAATACCTGCCAATACACGAAGAGTTCGCCGAAGCCAACGGTATGGTTTTTTTTTAGTTGTTTTTGGTTCTATGTCTTCAGATGTATCCAAGGCTTAAATATAACGTTGCAAATTTAGGGGAATTGTCTTTATTAATAGGTATCGTAACGTATTTGCTTTTGTACTTAGAACACGGAACTATTATGTTATTTTAATTTTTCAAGAATTAAAGCTTTTTTTGGTTCAATTAATTTGATTTTGGAGTGATTTAAATAAATAGAACAATTTATTTTGTTAACATATCTGCAGTAGCAACAGTTCTAAATCCTGTGTGATCAGAACCAGAGTCTAAGCTCATGCCCATACGTGCGGAAATCCTAAAACTAGCACAATAAGTTTCGTGGCAGAGAAAGGAACCGCCTTTAATTACTATTTCTGTTTGGTATGGATTGCTCGGGTTATAGGATTGTGAAGCACCTGTTGGATTGATTTGAGCTTTGGATTTGTCTAGTTCCTTATAGTAGTTAACATTAAATAGGTCAGTAGTGATTTCCCAAACATTGCCTATCATATCATGGATGCCAAGGCTATTTGCAGAATAGGATTTAACGGGCGCTATCAATTCAAAACCATCTGTACTTTTATTTTTTATAGGAAAAGTACCTTGCCAAGTGTTGGCATTGCTGTTTAAAGCTTTAAAGTCATTTCCCCATGTAAATATATTGTCTGTAGCTTTGCCTTGAGCAGCAGACTCCCATTCTGCTTCAGTTGGAAGTCTTCTATTAGCCCATTTGCAATAGGCCTTTGCATCTTCAAAAGCGATGTGAACAACTGGGAAATTATCCTTACCCTCAATATCACTATTTGGACCTTTGGGATGTTTCCAGTTGGCACCGATTTTCCAAGTCCACCATTGACTATAATTGGACATATTGGCAATAGTATTTACGTTTTTATTAAAAATTAAACTTCCGGGCTGTAATATGGAATCGTGTGGTTTTTTTGTGTCAGGAGGAAGTTCTTTCTTCATTTCTTCCCAATCTATTGCTCGTTCTGCAACAGTAATATAGCTTGTCTCTTTCACGAATGCTTTAAACGCTTTATTTGTAATTTCTGTGATGTCCATAAAAAAGCCATCAACAGTAACTTGATGCGCTGGTTTTTCTCTTGGCATTGCGAATTTGTCTCCTGCCTTAGCGCCTTTTAAAAATGTTTTTCCTTCAACCCAAACCATGCCTTTAGGAGTTGGCAGGTCTGCAGGTTGTGCTTTTAGAATTTTGTATGGTTCTTCTGTTTCAATTGTTTTGCTGCTCTCTCTATTTTTGCTATTTGCGTTATTTTTATCATGCTTACAACAAAAAAATAGTAGGATTAAAATAAAAACTGAGTAAAGGGAAATGTTATTTCTGATATGCATAAAACAGAAGGTTTTTAGCGAAAATTATTGTTTTAGTTACTTTCAAATTTCAAAATTAAACAAAATATAGAAGGTGAAATTTATTTTATACCTTACATTTTCTGTTAAATTAGTCAAATATAAGTTGAACTTATATCATTAATTTAAGATGTTTTTTGTCTGCTTTTTCTGGACACAAAACCTTTTAGCCTTTTAAACTAATGTTAATCAACAAAATAAACAATGAATAAGCAAATGTTTTTAGTTCTAATAGCTGCAGTTTCAGCATTAGGAGGTCTGTTATTTGGGTATGATACAGGTGTTATTAATGGAGCTCAATTTTTCTTGAGTAAGTATTTTGAGTTGGACCCAGCAACAAAAGGTTGGGTAGTGGGTAGTGCACTTTTAGGCTGTTTTATCGGAGCCATTGTGGCTGGTCCTATAAGTATCAAAGTAGGTCGTAAGTGGTCTTTAATCCTGTCAGCAATTTTATTTTCCGTCTCAGCTTGGGGCTCTGGATTGCCTGAAGTTTTGCCAGAAACAGTTACTGTTTTGGTTATGTTTAGAATTATAGGGGGTTTAGGTATTGGAATAGCCTCTATGAACGCACCAATGTATATAGCAGAGATTGCACCGAGTAATGTGAGAGGTAAAATGGTTACCTATTATCAATTAGCTATTGTGATTGGATTCTTTGTAGTGTTTTTGTCTACGTATTTTATTGGGAACGGCTTAACTGAAGCCGAAAATATTGCGTTTGGATGGAAGCACATGTTCTGGTCTGAATTAATACCTAGTTTTCTTTTTCTTTTCTTAATGTTCTTTATTCCTAAAAGCCCAAGGTGGCTCGCTCTTAAGGGTGAAGATGAAAAGGCATTGAGAATTTTGAACAAAATTCATGGTCAAGAAGAAGCATTGATTGAAATTAGAGAGATAAAACAGTCTATTAAAGTTGAAGACACCAAGGTTAAAGTCAATTATTTTTCAAAAGCAATACTTGTGATAATTGTTATTGGTACAGTTCTATCAATGCTGCAACAATTTACGGGTATCAATGCCGTGCTTTATTATGGTGCCGATATCTTTGAAAAAGCTCTAGGTTATGGTAAAGAAGATGTTCTTAAGCAACAAATTCTTTTAGCCTTTGTCAATTTAATATTTACCTTCATCGCTATGTATACCGTAGACAAACTTGGAAGAAAACCATTACTTTATATAGGGTCAGTTGGAATGATTGTAGGTTTCTTATTGCTTTCATTGTCATTACAGTTCGAGGTTGTAGGTGTTATTTCTTTAATAGGTGTGTTGGTTTTTATAGGTTCATTTGCTTTATCGATGGGACCTGTGGTTTGGGTTTTGCTTTCTGAGATGTTTCCCAATAAAATTAGGAGTGTAGCTATGTCAGTTGCTGTTGCTGCCCAATGGGCTGCTAATTTTTTAGTTTCACAATCGTTCCCTGTAGTAATGGAAAGTGAAGTAAACAATAGAGAAATTTGGAGCGGTTCGTTGCCATATTATATTTTTATAGCATTTATATTGATAATAGTTTTTGTAACCTATAAATTCATTCCTGAAACTAAAGGTAAATCCTTAGAGGAAATAGAAGATTTTTGGGAGAGATAATTGTTGTTTGAGAACCTTTAAAGCACACATTAAAAAACCAAAAAGCCGATTCAATGGAATCGGGCTTTTTGGTTAATGATATAAGGATATAAGAGGATGTGGCCTGTAAGTTTATAAAAACTCTCATATATAGATGTTCAGTTGAGTAAACATCAATTACTTTTTAAATTCTTATTTTTAAAGCGTTTTTACGTAAATACTGTTCTTAAACAATGAAGAAGTTTTCAGTTATTATAATCATCTTTTTTTCATTACAAAGTTTTTGTCAATTTTCCCCAGCAATTAAGAATTTCAATTTGGGGGAATACAATGCAGGCAATCAAAATTGGGACATAACTAGGGCAGATGATGGTAAGGTCTATGTAGCGAACAATAGTGGTTTGTTAGAATACGATTCAAAGGATTGGAAGTTTTACCAATTGCCCAATAAAACTACTGTTAGGTCAGTGTTATCTGTAGATGATACAATATATACAGGGTCTTATGAAGAGTTTGGATATTGGAAGAAAAATAAAAAAGGCTTACTGAAGTACAACTCGTTAAGTGAAAACTTAAAGAACAAAATATCTCCAAACGAAGAGATATGGGGAATTGTGAAATTTCAAGATAAAATTATATTCAGGTCATTTTTAAATATATATATATATGATAATAATGAGGTTAAACAACTAAGACCGAAATCTACAATAATTTCATTTAGTATAGTTGATAATAATTTATATATCTGTACTTTAAATAAAGGGATATTTCTTCTCGATGATGATGTTTTGACCCCTTTTTATTTTAATAAAAAATTATTAGATACTAAGATAATTTCTTTAAAAAAGCATAAAGATAAGCTTTTGTTAATGACATCATTAAGAGGGAGCTATTACCTTGAAAATAAAAATTTGGTTTCTACAAACTTTGATATTAATGACCAAATTAAACAAAACCAGCTAAATGAATTCTCGCTGTTAAGCAATGGAAAAATGATTTTTGGAACAATAAAGGATGGGTTATATTTAACTGATAGCGATGGTAAGTTAAAATTTCATATAAGTAAGGAGAATGGACTGCTTAATAATACAGTACTAGGACAATGGGTTGATGCTTCAAACAACTTATGGTTAGGCTTAGACAATGGGATTGCAAGTATTGATATAGATAGCCCTAATTGGTTTTATAATGATGTGTCTGGTAAGTTAGGTGCTGTCTATGATATAGTTAATTTTAACAATGTGCTTTATATAGGAAGTAATACTGGGCTTTTTCTGCTCAATTCAAACGATAAATTAGAGTTTATAGAAGGTTCTCAAGGCCAAGTATGGGATTTGCAAATCATAGATAATGAACTTTTTTGTGGTCATAACGAAGGTACTTTTTTAGTTAAAGGAAGTTCAATAACTAAAATATCGGATTTTACAGGTGGATGGATCATAAACAAGGTGCCAGAACTCAAGGACACATATATACAAGGTACATATACGGGTTTGGTTAAATTTAAAAAACAAGAGAACAAATGGGAAGTAAAGCATATGGGTAAGACCACTATGCCATCACGGTTTTTGGTCTTTGAAAATCCCTATAATGCTTGGGTTGCACATGCGTATAAAGGCATATATAAGGTGCAATTTGATAAAGATTATGACACAATATTAAGTGTAGATAGTTATGAGTTTAAAGGCATAAACTCAAATTATAATATACGCGTATATAATATTAAGAACGATATAATATTTAAAACGAATAATGGATGGCAAAAGTATGAGCCTATCCTAGATTCTATTGTGCCGTATGAATTGCTTAATAAAAAACTAGGCAAGGATAGTTATATAATTTCTGAAAAAGGAATAAATCCTTTAGCGCTTAAAGACAATAGTGGGTTTATTAGTCTTAAGTCACTAACAGAACCTAGCAATGCAATAAATGTCGATAATAATTATATAAAAGATAGATACATAGTAGGGTATGAGCATGTCTCTCAAGTAGCAGATTCAATTTATGCTCTAAATTTAAATAATGGCTTTATGTTTATCAATACTGGTTTTCAAGCTAATAATAATGTCTATCAACCAATTGTTGAAACCTTAACCATTGGTGGTAAATATGTTAATCTTTCAAAATTAAATGAGGATTTTTTAAATGTAAAGCATAATGAAAATATTACTATTGAGTTATCCTCAGCACAGTCTAATAATCATTTTTTTGAATATAGTATTGCAGAGTTAGGAAATGAGTGGGACAAAATAGAAAATAGAATTTTAGAATTATCTAGTCTAGTTGAGGGTGAGTACAGTATTTCCCTTAGGACCAAAGATGGTTCTGGCAATATATCTTCAGCCAATGTGATTTCTATAGATGTTTTACCACCATGGTATAAAGGTAATATTGGTTATGCATTATATATTCTACTAATACTAATTATTGCTGGGCTGTTTTATTTTATGCACCACAAAAAGGTTCAAAAGGAGCAAAGGTTATTAAAAATTAAATTGAGAAAAGAACAGCAAGAGATATTAAGAGAAAAGACACTTGAAAATGAAAAGCGAATTGTGCAACTTAGGAATGAGTCATTGCAAAATGAAATTACTATTAAAAGCAAACAATTAGCCAATACAGCCATGGCTCTAGTAAAGAAAAATGAAATGTTACAAGAAATAAAAAAGGAATTAGCTGTAAACAGAGAGGGTTTCAATAACTTCTATTCATATAAAAAACTGATTAAGCGTGTAGACAATTCAATTGAACGAAATGATGAATGGGAAGTTTTTGAAGAGAATTTTAATCAAGTACATGATGAGTTTTTCGAAATATTAAAAAGGAATCACCCTAAGCTAACCTCAAAGGATTTAAAAATTTGCGCATACATCAAAATGAATTTAGCCACAAAAGAGATTGCACCTTTAATGAACATATCCATAAGAGGTGTAGAAACACATAGATATAGATTAAAAAAGAAGCTTAATTTAGAAAATGACATTTCTTTGTCAGAATATTTATTAAATATTAAATAATCACCCTCTTATTTTGCATAAATACAGTTTTTAATATACGTCATTACTACGTCAGTTAGTTAAATGTCTTAGATACTATCTGTTTTTTACTTAGTTTTATACTACGTCAAATTAGATTTTCATTGACTTTTTTGAAGATTGTTCTTGTGTGGCGTATTTAAAATGTAAATCAATCTTAACAATATTTAACATTTAGATTATACATTTAGATTCAGAAAAACTAACTCTTCAATCTAATTTAATTAATGTATGAAAACTAAATTTAGTCTATTATTACTTTTGCTTTTTACTTTGAGTAGCTGGTGTCAGCAAACAGAGGTCACCGGACTTGTAACAAGCGCTGGTGATGAATTGCCTCTTCCTGGTGTTAATGTTACAGTTAAAGCAACAAGTAGGGGTACAACAACTGATTTTGAAGGAAGGTACTCAATTACGGTACAATCTGGAGAAGAACTTGAGTTCAGTTATTTAGGGTTTAAATCGCAAACGATTGCGGTGATCAATCAATCTATTATTAATATTTCTTTAGTTGAAGATTTCGAATCTTTAAATGAGGTAGTTGTTGTAGGTTATGGTACACAGAAAAAAGAAGATTTAACAGGTGCAATTTCAACAGTTAAATCGGAAGATATTGAGAAAACACCCAATAGCAATGTTATGCAGTCACTTCAAGGTAAAGTGGCAGGTGTACAAATAACTAGTAACGGATCGCCTGGTGCATCACCAAATATTAGGGTACGAGGAGTGAATTCGTATTTAGCAGGAAATAACCCACTATTCGTTGTAGACGGCATGTTTTATGACAATATAGATTTTTTGGATACCAGTCAAATCGAATCGATTTCGGTACTAAAAGATGCTTCTTCTATTGCGATTTTTGGTCAAAGAGGTGTTAATGGTGTTATTATAATAGAAACTAAAAATGGTAAGCTAGAACAAAAGCCTGTATTTACATATAGAGGTTATTCTGGATATCAAAACGCTCAGAATGTTGTGAAAATGGCAAATGCAGAGCAATTTGTCACTATGGCTTATGAATCTGAATCTCAAGCAGATATAGAATTTGTTGAAAATGCAATTCAACGTTTTGGTAGAAGTAGGGTTAATCCAAATATCCCTAATGTAAATACTGATTGGTATAAAGAGGTTTTGAGAGTAGCCCCTATCTCTAGCCATAGTATTGGTGTTACTGGTGGAGGGCAAAATACAACTTACGGTGTTAATACTAGTTATTTTTCTCAAGAAGGAATTCTAGATATGAAAAACGAGTATGAACGTTTCAATATACAATCTAATATAGAGGTTAATCTTTCTGATAAAATAAAAGTTGGTACTAATGCTATTTTTAGTAATGCTACACAATATAGTCCAGAAAATGGAGCATGGTTTCAGGCGTATTTTGCAGTACCAATTTTACCTGTTTTTGACCCTTTAAATACAGAGGCAACGCCTATTCCTTTTTCAGATGCGACCGTGTTAGGTTACCGTGGTTCACAAAACCCATTTCCAGCAATGACTTTTAATGATAACCAACTAAAGATTAGAAAAATCTTAGCAAGTATGTTTTTAGAAGTTGACCTTATTACGGACAAGTTGAAGTTTAAAACTTCTTATAGCCATGATTATTCAACGCTTTCAGAACGTAATGTTAGGTTACCATATTTTATTTCTGAAAATTCTCAACGCGAAAGATCATCTATTAGACGTGCTGAAGTAAAGTTCTCAAATCAATTATGGGATAATACATTGACTTATAAAGATAATTTTGGTGACCATAATGTAACGGCTATAGTTGGTACCTCATATAGAGATGAGCAATATAATACCTTCTCAGCCACAGGTAATGATGTACAGGGCATCGCATTTGAAAGTTCATGGTATTTGAATTTTGCAGACCCTACCACATTTAGCAATCAAGTTAATGAAATAGGTGATCGATTCTATTCATTTGCGGTATTTGGTAGACTAGAGTATAGCTTTAAAGACAAGTATTTATTAAATGCAACTTTGAGACACGAGGGAGATGGGAGATTTCCTAAAAAATTATGGGAAACTACTCCTTCTGTTGGTCTAGGTTGGGTGATTTCTAAAGAAGACTTTTTTGGTGATAGTAATCTATTCAATTTCTTGAAACTAAGAGCCTCTTGGGGGAGATTGGCTAATGGTTCATTAGGTGGTAGTACAGGTGCAAGAACAGTGTCACAAGTAGTTACAGATATAGGAGATGTACCAACTAATGGGATATTAACAACCAATACCTTTCAAAACTTACAAAGAGAGATTTTAGAAGAAATGAATTTTGGTATCAGTTCTCGTCTTTTTGACAATAGATTAAGTCTAGAAGTAGATTATTACATAAGAGACACAGAAAATCTCGTTTTACCACGCGAAGTTCCTATTACAGCAGAAGTTGTAAATGATAATATAGGTGAAATGAGAAATCAAGGATTAGAGATTGCTGCAAACTGGAGTCAAACACTCAATGATAACTGGAGTTTCTCAATTGGTGGAAATATTGCAACACTTAAAAATGAAGTAACTAAAATAGATAGTGAACAAGGCTATTTTGATACAGGAAGTGCAGAGTTTCGCCAAAGACTTATAGTTGGAGAACCTGTAAATGCTTTCTTTGGATGGGAAGTAACAGGTGTTTATCAAAATGAAGATCAAGTTGCTGCAGATCCTACCGCACAATATGAACTGTCCGAAAATGACAACGAACTTGTTCCAGGTGACTTTATATATAAAGATCAAAACAATGATGGAAGGATAGATGCAGAAGATAGAGTTGTTCTTGGTTCGTATCTGCCAACATTCACTTACGGTGGTAATGTAAATGTGTCTTACAAAAATTTTGACATGTCCGTAGCAGTATCTGGTCAAACAGGTAATAGTATATTAAACCGCAAAAGGGGAGAAGTTATTTTCACAAATGATACAAACATAGATGCAGACTTTGCCGTAAATAGATGGCGCGGAGAAGGCACAACAAATTCTTACCCTTCTTCTGCAGGAAGAAGAAGAGCCTGGAACCAGAGAATGAGTAGTTTCTTTGTTGAAGATGGTGCATACTTTAGAGTTCAAAACATTCAATTGGGTTATACTATTCCCGCAAGTAATTTTAAGGGAAAACTCACGCCTGAAATTAAGTTGACTCTTACCGCAGAACGACCAATTACTGTATTTAATTATAATGGATTCAATCCAGAAGTAGCTAACGGTGTTGACCGCCAGACTTATCCAGTTCCAGCGGTATACACATTTGGGGTAAATATAAAAATCTAAAAATTGCTAAAAAACGAAAAATATGAAAAATTTAAAACAATTAACAAAACGGCTAGCTTTACTGTTAGCATTCTGTATGGCCATTTTTGCCTGTACAGATAAATTAGAAGAGAATGATGGCCAGCTGGCAGCAGACGATCTCGATTTTACAATCTCAGAAGATATGGTATTGCCATTAATTGGTGCGTATTCTGCCGTGTATTCTAGAGGTTGGGAAGACCCTTTGTTAATAGGGGTGAGAGGTGATGATGTAAATGCAGGAGGATTGGGAGATCAACCACTGTTTGCAGACGCAGATGTATTTAATTATGACAATAATTTTTGGATGTTCAACCAAATTTGGGAGAATTTCTATGGTGATATAGTTAGAATTGTAAGCTCTCGGGAAACAATTCAGGGTTATAAAGAATTTGCAGTAACAGATGAATATATAGATAGAGCTGACCAATACATGGCAGAATGTAAGGTGCTTAATGGTTTTACTCATTTCCAAATGTCAAGGTTATGGGGAGATATTTTTATAATTAAATCTTCAGATATACAGGCAGAACTAGAAAATGGTGTTAAAACTAAAGAAGAAGTTATGCAATATATCTCAGACTCAATGGACGAAGCAATCCCTTTTCTTCCAGATGCTAGGCCAAACGAAAGAGAAGATGTTCCTGCTGGTGTAACTAAATACACAGCAATGGCTAT
Source organism: uncultured Winogradskyella sp. (assembly GCA_913061495.1). Taxonomy (GTDB): domain Bacteria; phylum Bacteroidota; class Bacteroidia; order Flavobacteriales; family Flavobacteriaceae; genus Winogradskyella. The sequence continues at coordinate 6,311 of CAJXVG010000033.1, read as the reverse complement.
TAAGGCTTTGGCGAATTTAGAGTTGCAAAACTATCAAGAAGTTGCTAACGTCACAGGTGAAATAATCAATTCAAATAAATTCACGCTTTACCCAGATTTTTATGATTTGTTTAAAAAAGAGGGAGAACGAAGTAATGAAATTTTATTTGAGCTTCAGTTCTCAGATTATGGTACAGAGTCTGGAACAGAAAATTTTCATGAATATGGGCCATTTGGTCCATCAAACTGGGATCCTGTAGTAGAAACCGCTGCAGGAGGTTGGGGTTTTTACGAGCCTAGTTTAAAGTATATAAAATTTATGTTAGATAGAGGTGATCAACAAAGACTTGTGACTAGCGTTAATTTTACACCAAGAGGAATTGAGGAAATTATGTCTGATCCAGATTATACGACGTTACCAAGCTATATTTCAAATGTTACATTAGATGGTGATGTATTCAATGACTACCCAAGAGCTATGTTTGGTAGTGGTAAGCATTATCTGCCTTCTGTTGATTTAACTACAGGAAGAACAAGATATGGGTCCGGTAAAAACTTAATAGTCATAAGGTATGCAGAAATACTTTTAATGTATGCCGAAGCTTTAACCCAAGGAGCTAGCGGATCTGCAGGTTCGGCAGACCAAGCTGTGAACTTAGTTCGTGATAGAGTAAATATGCCACTGTTATCTGGAGTTACTAATGAACAAGTGATGGACGAGAAATTCGCGGAATTAGCTATGGAATGGGGTGTTAGATATTTTGATATGATTAGATTAAATCAATACGATGAATTAAGTTATGAAGGTCGTACGTTTATTGCAGAAGATGAGTATATACCTTACCCTTTGGCTCAATTAGATTTATTACCTCTTGAAAACAATTAAAATAAAAGAAAATGAAAAAAATAATAGAAAAATATATATATGTGTTTGTGGCAATGGCTATGATAACTTCATGTTATGATGGTATAGACTCAATCACTGAGGTAGATCCAGGAGCAGATACGGGTTATCCAGGTGTCGAGATTATATATCCCACAGAAGGAACTGAAGTTACAGGGTTAGAATTAGTAGTGCCAATTAATATTAAGTTTAAGGTTGAAGACGATATAGAAGTCAGCTCAATCATAGTAACTATGGATGGTGTTCAAATTGCTTCTTATGATACATTCTTAGATTACAGAATTGTAAATGAGGAATTAACTTATGATAATTTAACTTCTGGTGAACATGTGGTAACGGTAACAGCTACAGATATAGTGGGTAATAGCACTGTGTCTTCTGTCAACTTCTCAAAAGCACCTCCTTATGAGGCATTATTTTCTGGGGAGGTATTTTACATGCCTTTTGACGGAACATATACAGAGTTACTTTCTATAACTGATGCTGAGCAAGTAGGTACACCGGCTTTTGCAGGTGAAGCTTTTGCAGGTTCAAATGCTTTTAAAGCAACTACAGATTCTTATTTGACATTCCCTTTAGATGATTTAACGTTTGGATCTAATATGAGTGGTGCATTTTGGTATAAAGTAAATGCATCACCAGATAGAGCAGGTATTTTGGTTGTAGGAGATGATGCTGATGATCGTTTTCAAGGTTTTAGATTATTCAGAGAAGGAAACGCTACAGAACAACGAATTAAATTAAATATTGGTACAGGTACAAGTGATAGCTGGAACGATGGAGGCGTTATTGATGTAACTGCCAATGAATGGGTTCATGTAGCCTTCACAATTGCACCCACAGAAACGGTCATTTATTTAAATGGAATGCCTGTAAATACGGGTTTGCCATCAGCAGCAATTGACTGGACAGGATGTACGGATATTACTATTGGGTCTGGTGGTGAGACATTTAGTTATTGGGATCATTTATCTGATGATAGTTCTATGGACGAATTGCGTTTATTCAATACCACATTATCTCAAGAAGAAGTTCAGAATATGATTAACGTTACAAATCCGTATGAACCAATTTACGATGGAGAAACTTTCTACATGCCTTTTGACAACTCTAATACAGAGTTAATAAGTTTAGCTATGCCTATAGAAGTAGGTTCACCAACATATGCAGGGGAAAGTTACGTAGGTTCAGATGCTTACATGGGAGCTGAAGATTCTTATTTAACCTTTCCGATAGAAGGTTTATTTGGAGCTGATGCTTTTAGTGCTACATTTTGGTATAAGGTAAACGCAACTCCTGATAGAGCAGGTATTTTGGTTGTGGGTGATGATGTTGATGATCGCTTTCAAGGATTTAGGCTATTTAGAGAAGGCAGTGATACTGAACAGCGCATTAAAGCCAATGTTGGTATTGGTGGGGGAGAATCTTGGAATGATGGAGGTGTAATTGATGTTACTGCTGGTCAGTGGGTACATATTGCATTAACCGTTTCCGCAACAGAAAGCAAAATTTATTTTAATGGTATTGAGCAATTATCTTCAACTTTATCAACAAGTGTAGATTGGACAGGTTGTAGTGAAATTACAATTGGAGCGGGAGGACCAACATTTAGTTATTGGGATCATTTATCAGATTTGAGTATAATTGATGAGTTACGCTTGTATAATGAAGCATTAACTCAAGCTCAAATTCAATCAATGTTGTAAGATTTTATATACATTAATTGTATTTTTAGTCTAAATATAGTTTTGAGTTACCCTTGTTAACTTTTTAGCGGCACTTTGGTTTTTAAAGTGCCGCTAATTATTACTTAAAATTTTAATGAAAGATTTATATAAAATTATCACACTTCTATTCATATTGTGGTTTGCAATTGGATGCAATACAGATAATAAAAAACCAAAAAAAAATGAGCTAGTGAGAGCTAATAATAAATATTTTTCTCATGATGACTTAGCTCAAAATAGCTTGTTAGATACTATTCAGTATCAAACTATAAATTATTTCTGGGAAGGAGCAGAACCAAATTCTGGGTTAGCAAGAGAGCGTTTACATTTGGACGGTGAATATCCTACATCACCAAAAAGCACAGTAACAACCGGAGGAAGTGGTTTTGGTTTAATGGCAATTTTAGTAGGGGTAGAAAGAGGGTTTATTTCAAAAGAAAAAGCATTAGACAGGTACTTTAAAATTGTAAATTTTCTTGAAAGAGCAGACCGTTTTCATGGTGCTTGGCCACATTGGATGGATGGAGAAACAGGTAAAGTATATCCTTTTGGAAAAAAAGATAATGGAGGTGATTTAGTAGAAACCGCATTTTTAGTTCAAGGCTTGCTTACAGTTGCTGAATATTTTAATGGTGAAAGCGATAAAGAAAAACAGTTAGTGGCCAAAATCAATAAACTTTGGGAAGAAGTAGAATGGGATTGGTATACCAAAAATGGTGAAGACGTACTGTATTGGCATTGGTCTCCAGAATATACTTGGGAAATGAATTTTCCAGTTGGTGGTTATAATGAATGTTTAATAATGTACGTACTTGCTGCAGCATCACCAACGCACTCTATCAGTAAATCTGTTTATGAAAAAGGTTGGGCTAGAGAAGGTAAAATAGTTTCTAAAGACTCTATGTATAATTTACCATTAGTTTTAGATTATTTTGAGCATGATGATGCAGCAGTAGGTCCTTTATTCTGGGCACACTATTCATACTTAGGCTTAAATCCAAAAGGTCTTTCAGATCAATATGCAGATTATTGGAAACTTACTCAAAATCATGCTAAAATTCATTATAAATATGCAGTTAAGAACCCCAAAAACTATAAAGGCTTTGGAGATAGTCTTTGGGGATTAACTTCAAGTTACTCTATAAAAGGATATTCTGGTCACAGACCTGGTGCAGATTTGGGGGTTATTTCACCTACAGCAGCATTTTCATCATTTCCTTATACACCAAAAGAAAGCATGCAAATGTTAGAGTATATGTACAAAGAGCAAGATTCATTAATCGGTAAATATGGACCTTATGATGCGTTTAGCTTACATGAGAACTGGAGTAACCCTAGGTATTTGGCAATAGACCAAGGTCCAATTCCTGTTATGATAGAAAACTATCGTACTGGTTTACTGTGGAAGCTTTTTATGAAAAATGAAGATGTAAAAAAAGGATTGGATGAACTAGGATTTACTTATGAGTAAAACATTTTTAAATATAAACTTATGTATAGTATTTGTTATGTGCTTTATTCTGAATATAAGAGCACAAGAAACACCATATATAAAGGTTTTGTTTGAAAATAGTTCTCTGCCAGAATCTCATTACTTCTCAAATGCGACTTACGAAGGTAATAGCTGGATTAGAAACACAAATCATAAAATTTCAGTTACTGAAGGTTACGCATTTACAGAAGGTAATGCCTTGCTTTTTGAATATATTTCTGCAAAGGATGGCAATTGGAACGTAGATGTTTTATACGATTCTTTTAGAGGAATGAATTATTTTGTTGAAGCAGATAATCTTTCATTTTGGATTTACATTGAAGATGAAAAAACAAAAAAATCGCTACCAAAACTAAGTATTATTTTAGAAGATAATTTATCTACAGATACCATAGCACTTTCAGAATACGTATCAAATGCTAAAGTAAATACATGGCAACAAATTACTATTCCGTTAAAAGCATTTAAAATGTCAATTAAAACACAAGCTATTAAAGGCATTAGGTGGTTTCAATCTTCGGAAAGTAGCGAAACAGAAAGATTTTATGTAGATCAAATAGAGTTATTGCCAGAGCTAAAAACACAATCTACAGTTAAAGAAATTCCTAAATTAAACAATATCCAAGGGTTTGAGCAGCATGTAGATATACAATGGGAGCCAGTTAAAGATACCCTTGTGCGTTATGTGAAAATATTTAGACAAGAAGAAAATAATGAGTTCCAATATGTAGGAGTACAGTCTCCTTGGATTAATGGCTTTACAGATTTTGTTGGGAAATCAACTACAAAAAGGTTCAACTATAAAATTTCTTATTTAGATAGAGCTTACAGAGAAACTTCAGCTTCTGAGATCCTTAAAGCCGAAACACATAAAATGACCGAAGATGAATTGTTAGACATGATTCAACAATCACATTTAAGATATTACTGGGAAGGGGCAGAACCTAACTCAGGCTTAGCATTAGAAAATATTCCAGGAAGAACTTCAATGATTGCAACAGGAGCTTCTGGGTTTGGCATTATGGCGATAATTGTAGGTGTGCATAGAGGTTTTATTTCTCAAGAAGCTGCAGTAGAACGCTTTTTAAAAATAACAAGATTTTTAAGTAAAGCGGATCGCTTTCATGGAGTGTTTCCGCATTTTTTAGATGGTAGTACAGGTAAAACAGTTCCTTTTTTTGGATCCAGGGATAATGGTGGTGATTTGGTAGAAACCTCTTTTTTAATGCAGGGTTTATTGACTGCAAGACAATTTTTCAATAAAAACAACCCAAAAGAAAAAGAAATAAGACAAACCATTACAGTGCTTTGGGAACAAGTTGAATGGGATTGGTACAAACGTAATCCAGATTCTGATTTTTTAACATGGCATTGGTCGGCAGATCAAGAATGGACTATCAATCATAAATTAATAGGTTGGAACGAAACTATGATTACTTATTTTTTGGCAATTGCGTCACCAAAACATAGTGTTCCGGCATCAATTTACTATTCTGGTTGGGCAAGTCAATCTCAACAAGCACAAGACTACCGAGTAAATTGGGGAAAAACTAAAGATGGTTCCCTTTACAAAAACGGAAACATCTATTTTGGAAAACAGTTACCTGTAGGAGTTTCAAATGGAGGGCCATTATTTTTTACGCATTACTCCTATTTAGGTTTAAATCCACATAAAATAACAGATGAATACTGTAATTATTTTGAAAACAACAAACGCATTGCTGAAATCAACTTAAGATATTGTATAGAAAATCCAAAAAATTATCAAGGTTATGGTGATGATTTTTGGGGTTTAACAGCTAGTGATGGACCCAAAAATTATGCGGCTAATGAGCCCAATATTAAAAATGACCAAGGTAAAATGACACCAACAGGTGCTTTATCTAGTTTTCCATATACACCAGAAGCTTCTATGAAAGCACTCAAAAATTATTATTTTAATTACGGTAAAGAACTGTATGGATATTATGGTTTTTATGATGCTATTGCATTAAACGATAATTGGCGTTCTTCCTTATACATGGGACTAAACCAAGCACCAATAGTTGTTATGATAGAAAACTACCGCTCAGGTTTATTATGGGATTTATTCATGAAAAACAAAGACGTAAAAGCAGGTATGGATAGACTTGATTTTGAAAATAAAAATTGATTAATATGAGAATGAGCTGTCTCTTATACACATCTCCGAGCCCACGAGACCGAGGCT
>CAJXVG010000032.1 GCA_913061495.1 uncultured Winogradskyella sp. | reverse complement strand
TCTACACGTAAGGAGTCGTCGGCAGCGTCAGATGTGTATAAGAGACAGGATTTAGGTACATTACAATTTGTTGTTATCCAAATAATTTGGGTAAATGACAACTTAAAAAGTGGTCTATAATCTGCCAATATAGGACATTTTTTTTCTTGCTTAGGATTTACTAGTTGAAATCCAATAATATCGTATAAGTGTAGTAGTTTTGTAGCATTCCATTCAATTTTAAGTAGAATGACTTTTATATTAAAAAAATTAGATTACACATATAGACCAAAGCGCCTAGCTGTTAAACTCAACTCCAAAGGCGAACAGTTTGTGGTAAAAGGACATCCTTGGGTGTTTTCTAACAGTATTATAAAAATTAATGATGATGCTGAAACCGGTGATTTGGCAATTATTTTTAGTAAGAATAAAAATAAAGTTATTGGTTTGGGTTTGTACGATGCACAATCTCCAATTAGAATTAAAATCATCCATTCTGAAAATTATAAGGTTGAGGTAAACTCAGATTTCTTTCACCAAAAAATTGAAAATGCATTTTCAAAACGGGAGAAATTACTCAAAACAGATACCAACAGTTATCGTCTGCTTTTTGGTGAAAATGATGGTTTTCCAGGATTAATTGCAGATGTTTATGCTAAAGTCTTGGTTGTTAAGTTGTATTCCGAAATTTGGTTACCATATTTAGACGCTATTCTAAAAAGTTTACAACAAATTTCAAAAACTCAAACTATTGTTATTCGTTTGAGTAGAGCATTGCAAAACAGTCAACATCATAGCTTGCAAGATGGAGATATAGTTTACGGAACTTTACCAGAGGACGTGGTAGAATTTGTAGAACACGGTATAAATTTCTCAGCCAATGTCATTAAAGGCCATAAAACAGGTTATTTTTTAGACCATAGAGAAAACAGAAAGCGAGTAGGTAATCTAAGTGAAAATAAAACGGTATTAGATGTATTCTCTTATGCTGGTGGATTTTCAGTTCATGCTTTAGCAAATGGAGCAGAAGAAGTAACAAGTTTGGATATCAGCAAACAAGCGCTAGAAATTGCACAAAAAAATGGTAAGCTGAACAATTATTCTGGTGTACACAAAACAATGGCAGGCGATGCTTTTAAGGAAATGAAAGGACTTGTTGAAAAAGGAAAAACTTACGATGTTGTTGTGATTGACCCACCAGCTTTTGCTAAGCAGCAGTCTGAGATTGAATTAGCAAAAAAGAAGTATGCGCAACTCGCAGAATTAGGAGCGAAGTTAACGTCTAAAAAAGGGCTTTTGGTTTTAGCATCTTGTTCATCACGCGTATTAGCTCAATCGTTTTTTGATCTCAACCAAAGAGTTTTAAACGAACAACCTCGACTTTTTGAAACTCTTCTCAAAACCCAGCACGATATTGACCATCCCATAAGTTTTACTGAGGGAGCTTATTTAAAGTGCGGTTACTACAGGTTTTTAGAATGATTTACGGTTTTCTTTTATCAATAACCAAGATGGGTTTTCTACTTAATTTAGGAAATTGTAATCGCTGAATATCAGTTTTATCATGAAACTCAATATTTGGTGTTACACGTAATTTGGCCCTAAAATGGTCCTTAATATTTTGAAGCAGTGTGGTAGTTGGTAAAGGAGAAGCTACTTTAATTAAAATTTCATCCGTGCCTATGGCGTTGTGAGACAACTCAATAATAAATGTTTCAATTTGGTTAAAATGATTCAGTACATTTTCCATGGCAGGCGGATATAGTGTTGTGCCTTTATACTTTATCATTTGTTTTTTTCTACCGGTAATTGGGCCTAAACGTATTGTTTGGCGTCCGCATTTGCATGGTTCATTATGCGCTCTAAGCATATCTCCAGTTTTAAAACGCAAAAGAGGCATACCCTCAACACCCAATGTAGTAATGGTTAATTCCCCAACTTTACCATTTTTAACAGCATTTCCATCTTCATCTAAGATTTCTACAATAATTAATTCAGGGTGGTGGTGGCCACCGATTTGATGTTTGCACTCTGTAAAAGCGGTACCCATTTCAGTTGAAGCGTATGTGGATAATAGGTTTATACTCCATAGATCTGTTATTTTTTCACCTAAAGTATTTAACGAAAAATCTTCATTTCTAACTGGCTCACCAATACATATTGCACCTTTAATACTAGAGGATTTTAAGGCAATATCATTTTCGTTGGCATACTCAACTAATTTTAGCAAAAATGAAGGCACAACAATTAAATAGGATGGTTTAAACTTTAAAATAGAATCCCATTGTAATTCAGGAATGCCAGCTCCAACACGCACAATACCAGCTCCTAATTTTCTTGCACCCAAAAAATAGGCTAGTCCAGCCATAAAACGTCTGTCCATGGTAGTCATTAATTGTAAAATATCACCTTTTTCTATTCCGGCGCAATTAAAAGAAATAGCTTCGTTGTATGCTAGCCTGTCTAAATCTTTGTCTGTAAGAGCAAATGTAACTGGTTCTCCTAAAGTGCCAGAGGTGGTTACATAATCTACAATTTGAGATTTTTCAACACAGAGAAAATCATCATTATAGCGTTGAAGGTCATCTTTAGTTGTACATGGAATTTTCTTTAAATCTTCAATAGTATTGATTTCAGAAATTTCAATATTATGTTTCTGAAATAATTTTTTGTAAAAAACCGAATGCTCAGAAATATATGTCAACATTTCTTGAAGTCTTTTTTCTTGAAATTTTTTAATTTCAACTGCAGGTTTTAGTTCTATTTCTGGAATCATCTATTGGCTTTTCGTTTAGACTTCTTAATATATTTTAAAATATATTCTTGGTCTGGAACAGTGGTAATTTCTTTTTTTAAAGCTACGCTATAAGCTTCTAAAGCTTTGGTAAATCTTTTGTTTTGATAATAATAATCACCCACAATTTTGTAAGCTTTCCAATAATTTGGATTTAACTCAACAAGCTTTTTAAGTTGTGTTGCATCAATTTTGGTTTTATCTTTAATGGCAAATTCTAATTGTCGTTCTAAAATGCGATAGGTTTCATAATTGGCATAGGCTTCAGTCTTTACAAATGGGTCTTCAGGAATATTAAATCTTGAAGCAGAAACTGAAACTTTGGAAGGATTTTCATTTCGGTTTTTAAAAACGGAATTCAAATCATAAGCTACAAATTCACCTAATTGATAAGGATTGGACGATACCCAAACCTTTAAATCTTCAGGTTGAAAAACTATACCATGGTGCGCCAACAATTGGTTTAAGGCTTTTTCGTTTCCAAAGCCTATAGGTTTATCATTGAGTCCTTTTTTGTTTCTTAAAATAGAAACAGCCTCAGTTGGATTTACTCTTTTTTCTTCATCTAAGAGCTCTTGCATCCTATCAAATCTATACTGTGTATGACTCTCCTCAATGGCTTTTTTATTTCTGTTATTATCCTTGTAAGCTTTGCTTTGAAAGTGATTTGAACAAATCAATTGATTGGTATTTTCTACATCGTAAACATCAAAATTATTTGGGGAAACTTCAATGAGTATGGCTTTGCCATCTGATGCGCTTCCAACCATAATTGATTCAGAAACAAAAACCTCTCTTGTTTTGGCTATTTTAATGGCCTCATCAATATTAGAGGCATATTGTAAAATTTCGCGAGTTAAAATAGAAATGGGTGTTTTAGCTGCCAATGGAATTTTAGATTTTCCTGCATTAATAGTTACAGTGAGTCCCTTTTCATTCATACCTGAAACAACTCCAATAAAACCTCCCCAAGTAACGGACATAAATTTATTTCCAGAATCTGGGTTGATAAATGCCACAATTTTATCTTCGGCAAAAGCATCACCAGCATAAAAATCAAAATTTCTGCCAATCAACAATTTACCATCTTCGGTTTTATCGTCCCAAGCTGCAAAAGAGGTGCAGCCTACCAAAGCCAAATCTTGCAATGCATGCCCAATATCATGTGCGCCATGTAAATAGAGTGACCTCAAATAGGGGAGCGCTATGCTGTTAAAGTTATTAGATGCAAAACGGGATACTCCATAAATTTCAGTTTTAAATTCTTCTGGAATATGCTTGTACATATTACGGTTATACCAAGACAGAAATTTACGCAGAAACTTTTGTTTGCCTTTAGAAGGCACCAATTCATTGATTTTTTCAAAAAAAACATTTTCTTGTTTGTACATCAAATGTTGCGTTAAACTACCTGTTAACAATCCTCTTTCTAAGGGATCTCCTTCAATGTATAGTTCCCATAACCCTTGTTTGTTTTTGATAAGAAAACTGTTTCCTGCTATAAAGGTGGAGTCATTTATAATTGTTTTTTCCGGAATTGTAGAATTGTAAACAGATAAATCAGGGCGATTGTTAACCGATTTTTTTATACCACAAGAGCATACAATAAGCCCAATGATTAAAAAAATATGTTTATTTAATGAATAATTATAATTCATTTTTCGCATATTTTTCATTCACGCGCTTTAACATTCTGGCTTCTTTGTTGTCTACCCAATTTTGACCAATAATGCGTCGCATAAGGTTTTCAAAAGTTCTCATAAAGACGATGTTGGTAACAAACTCGGTAAATTGTTTAGCTCGTCTAGGAAATGCTCTTAAAGTAATTGAAAATCCACCATTTTCGTAAGTAATATAATGCCAAAATCCACTTGGCATATAGAGTGCGTCCCCATGTTTCATTTCAACATGCATACCTTTGGCTAACTGTAATGCTGGGTATTTTTCAAAGTCAGGATTGTCCATGTCAATAACTTCAAGATTATGGACTGTAAAAGGAACTTTATACAAGAATTTTGCTTGGTCTGGAGCAAACAAAGTCACGTTTTTAGTGCCATGAAAATGAAAATGAACCAAGTCTGCCAAATCCATGTCATAATGCGCTAAAACCTTTGACCCTTTACCACCAAAAAACATCACAGGTAGTTTTTTAAAGAATTTTAATCCAATATCCGGATAGCTAAAATCTTTTGTCAACTCTGGCATTTTCTGAAGCACATTATAAAAAAACATGCGTAAATCGGTAGGCTTGTTTTTTAAGATTTCAATGTAATCATACAACTTCATTTTTTTTGCTGGCACCACAGAATTCTGTCTGCCTTTAGTAGGCTCATTATTGTAAAGAGGAACCACTTGATCTCCAGCTAAACTTTGAATATAATCTAGATTCCATTTTTTATACGCAGGCCAGTCTTTAGCTAAGTCCTCAATTAAAACAGGACGTTGTTTTTTGTAATAGTTTTCTATAAAATCTCCTTTAGAGATCGATTTTACTCGTGGAATCGGAATGGTTTTTATTTTTCCCATTTTTATGGCTTTTCAGTTCTTAAAATAAGAAAGTTAAATAATAATGGTTGAATTGTAAAGGCAATTAACATAGCGGAACCAATACCAATTATAGATATTACCGCAAGTGAGTGTAACGCAGGATGTTTTGCGAAAATAAGTACTCCAACACCTAAAACTGTTGTAATTACAGACAGAATTACCGACATTTTATGGGTTAATAAATCTGTTTTAGTCTTGGTTTGATGAAGCAATCCATTGGTAATAAATATGCTATAGTCTATTCCAAGTCCAAAAATAAAAGTTGAAATTATAATATTAAAGATGTTAAATTCAAGTTGAAATAAACCCATTATTCCCAATGTTACAAACCAAGTTAATAGTATTGGAATCATTGTGACTAAAGTTAATTTTAAACTTTTATAAAACACTAATAAGAGTATGAAAATTACCATAAGGCTATAAAGTATAAGAATATTGAATTCAGATTTTAAGTCACCCAACATTGTTTCGTTTATACCTTGCCTATCTATAACGAATGTGTTTTTGAAATCTTTAAAGGTGTTTTTAATGGCATCAATTTCATTATTGTTAATTTTCACAACAGATGTTACTGTAGAAAGATTAGTATCCATTGTTATAAAATCTTCAATTTTTAAAGCAGGTATTTGTTTAAAGGCTTTTACGGGTTTAGGTTTAAAATCTGACTCTAAAACCTCGTAAAATTGCTGAAATGTTGTGGGTTTAAAACCTAGTTGAGAACCATTTTCTATCAGTTGATTTTTTAGTTTTTCTATTTTGTTAACCGTCCAAAATAGTTTCCATTGTTCTATTTGTTCATTCTGTAACTTTTCAGATTTAACCAAAGCTCCAATAGAGTTAAAGCCCAGTATGGCTTGTTCCTTTTTTAGTTGTTTTAAGGTTGTGAAAATTGAATCATTAGATTGAAGAGCATTTTCAAGATACTCATCAAAAGTAATAATGTATAATGATTTTGAACTTATGTTAGTTAATGCGTCAAGTTCTTTTTCTGCATTTTTAAGTGGTTTAGAAACGTAGTTTAATTCTGATAAATTCTTATTGAATTTTACTTTTCCGAAAGTGAATATGCTTATGAAAACAACGATAATAATGCCGCTAACTAACAATTTGTTTTCATAAAAATTATAGCTAGAGAGTCTGTCTATAAAGCTCGATTTTGCTATAGGCATTGAGCTCTTGCTTTTGTAAACTTGAGGAATAAAAATTAAGGCAAAAACTGATGCTCCAATAACACTGCAAGCTGCAAAAATCCCTAAATCTTTTAGTGCTTGTGAGTTGATAAATAATAAACACAAAAAAGCCAATGCTGTAGTAATACTACTCATTAAAATGGGCTTGGTCACTTTTTTATAAACGTTTTCAACAGTTTCCTTGTTTCTAATTTGAGTAAGTATGTGTAAGGAATAATCTAAAGTAACACCAAGTAAAACAGCACCAATACCTAAAGAAATTGCAGATATTTCTGTACGTAAAAGTGATAATATGGAAATAGCGAAAATCCCGCCAAAAAGAGTGGGCACAAACAAAATAATTGGGATAGTTAACTTGCGATAAAAGACAATGAAAATTATCATTAGGACACTTAGAGCAATACTCAATGTTGTCTGAATGTCAATTTTAATTTGTTGTGCATTGGCTACAGCTATTAACGGACCTCCATAATACCCAACAGAAGCTTTGTTTTTAAATTTTGAATTTAATTGCCTTTGTAATTTATATAAAGCATTTGAAAATTCAAGATTTTTAGTTGTCTCGTTGGTACCAAATTCTGGTGTTAAAAACAGTAAAATATGTTGCTCATTTTTGCTTACCAAAAATCCATCTTTTAACTTAAAATCATCTGCTAGTCCTAATTGATTCAGTTGTTTTAAGCCTAAAAAAGATAATCCAAGTGGATCTTTTAATAAAGTAGATTTAGCAATTATTCCCGATGGTGAAATAATGGTTTTGTAGTTAGCTTTAGTAATAGCCTTTAAGGAATCTGGATTAATTTTCTGCTGAATGGCACTATAATCTTTCTCATTTAAAAAAAGAGGAAGATTATTGTAAACAAAATCAATTGTTTCTAAAGCCGTCTCGTCTTCAACCTTACCTTGTATTGATTTTATATAATTATTGTAATGGGTAGAAATACTATCGTTAAAATCTGACGCATAATTAATCACGTCAGACAATTCTCCACCTTTTCCCCTTGAAATATTTACAATGATTTTATCTGTAAATTTTACCGTGTTTAAAACTTCTTGTGATTTTTTGTTTTTATTATTTGAGGGAATTAATTGTGAGATGTCCTCATCAAAATTAAGTGTGGTGGCTGTCCAAAATAACGTTGCAAACACACTCAACATTACTATTAAATATGCTAATCTGTATTGTTCAATAGTATTGTATATTTTGAAAAAAAATCTATCCATGCGCATACATTTTTTTTCGGTCTAAAACAGAAAAGATAAGAAAACCAAATAAGCCAAAAATTACTGCAGACATAGTTGATAAGGTAATGCTACCAACAAGATAGGTTTGAAGGTTTTGAATGATATCAAAATTCTCCATAATGTCACCTTTTGAGTAGTTCGTTTTTTGACCCAAAACCAAATTGCCAACCTGTAAACTCAAGAGTAAAACAAAAGGAATGAATGGAGGTAAACTTATGTTTGAAAACGCAAAGGCTATAACTTTATTCAGTCGAAACAGAATAGCTAAAAATATAACTATGACTGTGTGAAAGCCCCAGAGTGGTGAGAGGCCCAAAAATACACCTAGTGCAATGGATAATGCCTTTTTTTTAGGGGAATCTTGATGCCTTATTACGTCTTCTACTAAAAAACGTTTAAAGCCTTTTTTTTTTAAGCGTCTAAAGAAATTTCGAGGTGTAATATAGAATAGTCTAACCAATAAAAACCAAGTGTATAGTACTACCATACGGGCAATATCCATAAAGGGTCTAAAATGTGAAACTCGTTCTTCAGGATCGTAAAGTATATTTATAGGCACATGAAACACTTCAATGCCAGCCCAGAAAGATTTTACTATAGCTTCAATTTCAAATTCAAATTTTTTGGTAGAATTCATAAACTTTATGAAGTCCATAGACTTAATGGGATACAATCTAAAACCCGATTGTGAATCGTTTAATCGCAATCCTGTTGCAGCATACATCCAAAATGTTGAAACACGATTGCCTTTAGCACTTTGGGCAAAAACATCTGCTACGTTCATATTTCGGTCTCCAATAATTAAGATATTTTTATTTTTAGATTGACTTAGCGCTTCAATAAAAATGGGGATGTCTTTTGGGAAATGCTGTCCATCACTATCAAGAGTTATCGCGTAATCAAACCCCTTTTTTACTGCATGTTTAAATCCCATTTTTAAAGCAGTACCTTTTCCTGTATTGAATGGTTTTTTGAGATGTTCAATTTGAGGATAACTGTCTAGGATTTTAGCAGTGTCATCAGTTGAACCATCATTAACCACAATAATATCATCGGTGTATTTTAAAACACCGTCTAAAACGCGTCTTAAGGTTTTGTGATTGTTATAGGTAGGTACTACAACACAGCACTTATACTGTTTTAATTGGGATGTTGTAGTACTGGGTTTCATTAAACAGAGTTATTGGCAACCAAAGTTAAGACTGTATTGCAAATGTAGCATTACATTTTAAAACACTTGTACCGTCTTTAAAAGATGTGCTGTTTTTTACTTTTAAAAATTGATTTTCAACTTGAAATTGAATCAAATAATTAAGTTCTTGTTGATTTTCAGGTAATACAGGAGACAAGAATTTTACATTTGAGGTAGATTGTATAAAAAGCTTAATTTCAAAATGTTGCTCTAAACAATTTTTTAATATTTGAAGCATGGCCACACCTGGTGTTATTGGATTTTTTGGAAAATGTCCCTTAAATATTAAATGGTCAGGATTAATTTTTACAGTTAATGATAATGTTTTTTCATCCGTTTCTTTAAAGTCTGAAATGGTATAAAGATCTGCTAATAGCATAGTTTTTAATGATTAAACGTGTTTTTGGGAATTGTCGCGTTTATTTGTCTATTATTAAAAATAATTAAGGTGTAGTCTTCATTTGGCTCAATCAATTTAACACTTTCTACATGAGTTGTAGCTTTTGAAAACTGAAGCTGAAACTGAGCAACAAATCTTTTCAGTCGTTTGTCTTTTGGGATAAATTTAACCAAAAAACCATCATCATTTTTAAAATAGCTGATTTCAAATTGAGTGTCATCAAACATATCTCCTTTTATGCTATTAACAATTAAACTGTTTAAACTCCGGAACAATTTATTGGAACTTAAGTTGAGTATGTTCTTTTTGCCGTTATCATTCACATAGAGTTTATCGTCTTTAAAAATAGCTATGTTTTTATAAGGCTGAGTGTATTCCCATTTAACAAAATTTGGAGCTTGAAAGGCTAATTTTCCTTCAGATACAATTGCATGTTCCATTATGCTTAAATGTTTTTTTTGTGTAAAATCACTTAAAATGGTTTCCGTTTTATTAGCATTTTCAAGTACAGCTGTTTTAAGCCGATTCAACTCGTTGTCGTTAAGCTTAATCTGAGCCTGTCCTAAAGAAAATGTTAGAAATGTAATTATGGTGAGATAGAAAATGCTAGTGTTCATTATATAATTCTTCAATAGTTACAGCTTCAAAATTTTGCTGTTTCAGATAGAGCAATAAATGTTCCAAAATATGCAAACTTTGTTCTTGTGTGTCGTGGAGCAAGATAATATCTCCAGGTTTAAGCTTTATTTTAAGTCTGTTTAATATCGTATTCCTGTTTTTTATAATCGTGTCAAGGGTACGTCTGTTCCAACCTACAACTAAGTGTCCTGTTAATTTTAGGGCTTTTGCCAAATGAGGTGTTGTAACACCATAGGGTGGTCTAAAAAGTTTTGGTGTCTTCCCAATTGTAGCTTGAATTAATTCGTCTGTTTTTTCAATTTCGGATATCCATTTTGTTGTTAGGTTGAAATCTATAAAATTACTGTGAGAATATGAGTGGTTGCCAATTGAATGACCTTCTATGCTTATAGATTTTAAGATATGAGGATACTTTTCAATTTTTTCACCTATGCAAAAGAACGTGGCTTTAGCTCCATGCTTTTTTAAAACCTCCAATACTTTTAATGTGTGTTTTGGATGCGGACCATCATCAAATGTAATTGCAACTTTTTTTAAAGTACTTTTAGGTTTAAAACTGAAAGCTTTCAAGTGAAAATTCAAACCTATTAAAAATGAACCTACTGAAATTAATATGAGCCAAGCCAGAATTAATATAATATACCAATACCTTTCAATTTCATAATAAAAGCTGAATAACGTTAGCAATGCCAAAATCACCAAAGTCAATATGGTTACTGCTTTAAATTTCATTGTCTTTCAAGTAAAATAAAACTATGATCTCTACCTTTAAATTGATTGTAAAGCAAAACTGTTTTTATGGGTTTAGTAAACTCACCTTGGTTTATAAGGGATTTTGGTACAGTTTGATGTTTTAAAACCTGAGTGGCTATAAATAAACCAAATGACGAAGCTGTATAAAATTCACCGCTCAAATGTTTATAGTGTAAATTTAAAGTTTCTGGGAATAGGGTAGAGGCTTTATCGTAATAAGTGTCAAAGCCATCGCCATTCTGACCTGTTACAAAAGCGTCTATAGTTTTAGGACCGATATTATTTTGACTTAAAAATAATTTCAATCTTAAAATTAATCCCTCTTTAGATGCAGAACTTATGGTTTCTATTGCCTTAATTTTAATACAATTTTCAAACTTATCTGAAGATAACACAAAAAAAGATGCTCCTTCTCCAAATGGGACTTTTAAGCCATTTTCGGTATTGTTTTCCATCATCATTACATGGTCAATAAATTCATTTCCCAATTCGTCTACTCCTCCTACTAAAACGTTTTTTGCTTCATCTTGAATTATATGCATGTGAGCGTCTAACAATGCAGATTCAAAAGATAAACCTCCATGAACATAGGTGTTGTTGTAAACTTTGCACTTTAATCCTAAAGCGATTTGAGCAGCAACTGTATTATGCGTAGATTGTATGAAAGATGTTGGGGTTAAAAATTTCTCTTTATTTGCAATAATAGAATTAAGAAATTTCTCAGTGTCTTCTATACAACCCATTCCAGTTCCTGTAATTATTGCTTCAGGTTGTGGTAAATTGGCAATTTCCAAAGCTTTGCTTGAAGCTGCAACTCCCATTTTAACACCTGTAGCCATACGGCGTAAGGAAGAAGGAGAAATAAAGTTTTTGTAATTTGGGTGAATTGCTTCAATCTTTTTTGTGCTATGTTCAACGATTTCAGTCAGAAAACCTTTAGTCTCAAACGTGTTTTGTGTAGAAATAGATACTGCACTATGTATGTAGCAATTTTTCATGCTTTAGAGAGAATTAAAGTTGAACAATTGCCTCCAAATCCAAATGAATTGGATAACACATTTTGAATTTGATTTCGTTTTAATTCAGTTACTGGTTTTAATCCAGTTTCAGGAATTTCTGTTTCAAAATTTATATTAGGAAAAACAACCTGTTCTTGCAAGGCTAATACCGAAAAGACTGCTTCAACAGCTCCGGCAGCAGCAAGCGTATGGCCTGTAAAAGCTTTGGTAGAACTAAAATCTGGGACTTTATCTTCAAAAATACGTTTAATGGCAACACTTTCAGAAAGATCATTGTTAGGTGTTGCTGTGCCGTGGGCATTAATGTAGTTAATGTCTCTTGGTAGTAAGCTAGCGTTTTGTAATGCTTTATCCATGGCTAAAAAGGCACCTTCTCCATTGTGGGATGATGCGGTCTGATGAAAAGCATCATTGGCATTGGCATAACCTGAAACATAAGCTAAAATGGGTTTATTTTCTTTTATTGCAATTTGTTCAGATTCTAAAACTAAATAAGCTGCAGCTTCACCTAAATTAAGTCCATTTCTATTTGCATCAAAAGGTTTACATAACTCTTCTGATTGAATCATTAAGGTTTTAAAACCATTGATTGTAAACTTAGACAGGGCATCGGTGCCGCCAACAATTACACGATCTAATTTACCACTTTTGATAAATCTTGCTCCAAGCATTATAGCATTGGTGGCAGAGGAACATGCGGTGCTTATGGTTGTTACAAAATCTATTATTCCTAAAGCATCCGCAATTTTCTGAGTGCTGTCACCAGCATGATGACTTGCAATGTATTTTTGAATTTTGGGATTAGATTCAAACTGTTTTAGGTACAATTCGGTTTTATCCATTCCACCAACAGTCGTAGCAGATATTAATCCTGTTTTGTAAGCTGAAATATCTTTTATTCCCGAATTTTTAACCGCTGCTTTTGCTGCAAACAAACCTAACAGTGCTGTCCTTGAAAAATTGTTATTCTCAGAAAGTTGCAATGCAGATATTAAAGCTTCATTAGATAATTTAACCTCTCCAACTTTTATAGCGTCTAAATGAATGGTATTTATTAGAGTAATATTTCCTATACCATTTTCAGAAGCAAACAACGCTTTTTTGTTGCTTTCAACAGAATTACCAATTGCCGAAATTATTCCCATTCCGGTAATTGCAACACGAGGTGTTTTAATTTTATTTAGTTCTGTGTTTGGCAATATAATCTGCTAAAACTTCAATTGACTTAAAGACTTCTTTTCCTTCTTTTGGGTCTGTGAGTTGAATTCCATAATCTTTATCTAACATAACAATAAGTTCTAAAGCATCTATGGAATCTAATCCCAATCCATCACCAAAAAGAGCATCATTATCTTCAATGTCACTTACGGAATAATCCTCAAGGTTTAATTGTTCTATAATTTTTTCTTTTAATTCTTGTCTTAGTGTATTCATTGGGGTGAATATAATCTTTTAATTGTTTTAGTTGAATGAGTTAATGTGCCATGTTCTGAAACCAAATAGAGAAAAGCTTCATAATTATCTCCATCTACATCTACCCATCCACACAATACTCGTTTTGCTTTATTGGTTTTTAGTAAGTTTTGGGAATGTACCCATAACTGATTTGGGTTAAAGTGGTCAAAGATATAAAAACTATTTTCAGAATGTAATTGATGTTTAATACATATTTCACCAATACAAATATTGGGAAGTGTATAAACAAAAACAGATGGGCTTGGGTAATAGTTTTCTGAATCTGATATTGATTCTTGAAACACTCTATCCGTAGACAAGCTAGAAGCTGTATTGGAAAGAATTACCGCAGTATCACTTATTTTTGGCTGAGATGGATTGACCTTTGTTAAGAGAATTTCGGCACCTAAAAAAGCTAATTTGCTAAGCTTATCCATTTTAAAAAATTTTGGATATTCTATTTCAAAATTAGTGTATGCGGCTTTCATAATACCAGAAAAGCTTTCAGCATCACTTTTAAACAATAATTTATCATTGTAAAAAAATTCTCCACTTTTTATATGGCAATAGGATTGTATTTTAAATTCTGAATTCAAATTAGTTCATTTTTTTGTACAAACCATCATGGTGTGATAATCTCCTAGCATTACATCTTCACTAAGGTGTAATCCTGATGTTTCAATAAGCTTTTTAAATACACTCGAAGTATACATTTTACTATTACCATTGGCTAATGCTGTAAAGTATAACGAGGTTGCTTCTAAGGAAAAACGAGCATTGTCAAACTGCTGTCGGTCTGTGAATGTTTCAATGATGATAAGCTCTGTTGACTCTTTCATCGATAAAACACACGTTTTTAAAATAGTTAGAATCTCATCCTCTGAGAAGCAATCTAAAAATTGACTCATCCAAATAACATCAGCTCCTTCAGGAATTTTAGAATGAGGTTTTAACCAATTAATTTCCTGACCCGAAACTCTATCACCAAGTCCATTATTTTCAATGTTTTTCAATCCTTTTTTAAGTTGACCGGGTAAATCTATAATTTTAATATAGACATTTTCATTATACCTTAAGCATTGTAGAGCAAATTTGCCGGTATTACCGCCTATATCAAAAATGGCTTTTGGTTTGTTTTTAAAGACACGTTTTATGGCTTCTTCAAAGATTTCATCTGAATAATGGTGGTCAAATTCAAACCAAGATTGTTGTACTCGAGGTGGTAATTGTGATAAACCTTCATAAATAGTTTCCCATTGTCCAAATACTTTTAACCCTTCTGGCTTTTGAGTTTTAATAGCACTGTTAAGGTGAAACAAACCTTCGTAACATACATCATTAGTGAAATTGAGATTCACATTAACTGTTTTGTTATAGTTTAGAAAATAGCCTGTTTTGGTGAGTTCGTAGTTATTAGCTGAGTTTTTTGTAACAATATTAGAGCTTTCCGCAATCTCCAACAAGACACTAATGCCATAAGAACTTATGGATAGAGCGCTGGATATATCGCTAATAGTAACTGTGTGTTGTGATCTATTTTCAAAAATAAAATCTAAAACACCAAGTTTTTTTAAAGCTACCGTGGCTTGAAAAACAAAAGGGGCAAATGCTATTTTCTGAGCTTCTTCTAAAGCTTCAACAGCTCTCATTTCTTTTTTTTGCATAACAGTAATTTAGTTGTTGTAAACTTTTTTTAATACGAGTGCTGTATTGCAACCTCCAAATCCTGAAGCTGTTTTTAGGAAAACGTACATTGGTGTTGAAATCGTTTTTTTTATGATATTTAAAGGCTTTGATACACCTAGAGTTGAAAATCCTTTAGAAGCAAAAAGTGTGTTTTGTTGCAACGAATGCATGCCAATTATGGTTTCTAACAAAGCGGAAGCGCCTAATGTATGGCCAAAATATCCTTTAAAACTATTAAGAGGTGTATGTTGTAAATCTAAACGATTGAAGGCAACGGCTTCCATTTCATCATTAAAAACTGTGGCAGTACCATGTGCTGAAATATAGTCGATGTTTTCTGCCTTAACTTTTGCTTCTTGAAGTGCATTTTTCACACTTCTAAAAAGACCTTCACCTGTACGTGATGGTCCAGATATATGGTTAGCATCGTTACTTGAGGCCTCACCAAGAACCTCTACGGCTTCTTTGGCTAAATTTTCTTTTGAAGATGTTACCAAAGCGCTAGCAACGGCTTCCCCTAAATTAATTCCTGTTCTGTCAATAGCATATGGTTTACATGGCAAATTACTCATTGCTTGAAAGGAATTAAAACCTGAAAGGACAAATTTTGTTACCAAATCTCCACTTACTATAAATACGTGTTTGTAAAGCCCTTCTTCTATATGTTTTTTAGCAATTGAAACCGCTAAAATCCCAGATACACAAGCATTGGAATATAATCGGCGAAACCAAAAGTACATTTTTTTAGTATAATGCTACATAAGATAGTATTTGATTTTTAAACCCTGCTTAATTAGTATTTAAACAGGGTTTAAACTACTTATAAAGCATCATATCTATATACTTTGAATTCCTATTAATTTGAGTGGCTGTTGTCGATATAGTTGATCCTTCAAAAGGATTACCAAATGATGTCCTGGTCTCAATCCATTGACATAGCTCGACAACCTGACTTTTATTACTGGTAAAGTAGAAGTATCGACTATCATCCAATACACTCAGCACGTCTAAATAGTCTCTAAGCTTCCAATAGCTATCACTATTATAAGTGGTGGTATCTGTGGATAGATAGGGAGGGTCAATCAAAAATATTGTGCTGTCAGACTTATATTGATCAAATAACACTTTGTAATCATTGCTCACACGCTCTACATTAACTAAATAACCATCAGCATTGTAATCGGATTTCTTTACACGATTATAAAAGGTTTCCTTTATTAAACCATCAAAGTCCAACACATACTTAGCGCTAAAGAGTAAAGAACCAGAAAGCGTAATGTAATCCACATATCCAAACTCATTTTGGTGGCATTTCACCACCTCCAGCAATTTATCCTTAATAAGTGTCGGCACCTTTTTTTTACGTTCAATACCATCGGTTAAAACCCTTAGCTTAGCCAACAGTATGTTTGTTTGAGGTATAGCTTTGATACGCTTATAATAGTTGTCATAATCATTCCAAACTACATTTGCCGTTGGATATTTCTGTTTTACAATCTGAGCCAATAAACCAGAGCCTCCAAACAAATCAACATAAGTGGCTTGTTTCGGAAAAGTATCTAAAGCTTCATTGAATTTTTTGGCAAAACGTCGTTTTTGACCTTGAAATGGCAATGGTGCCGCATTAAATTTTTTATTCATTATTTATATAGATTTTAATTAAACATTCAAACTAAATTTAGAATCCTTACCCTTCAACAAGCGCTTTGTTGGCTTTAGATTATTCTCATATATATGTACATTTCCCAAAAAGAGCGTTATAGACTTTAAAGGAATATCAATTTGGCGCGATATGAGGTATAAATGGTAGATATCTGAAGGCAAGCCAAGAGAAGCATCAGAGCTACGTTGATAGGCGCTCAATATCAACTTTCCACGATCAATCTGAAACTGTATCAAACTTAAACACGGCTGTTGGTTTGTATCAATGGTATTGGCCCCCAAAAACAAAACGTAATTCTTGGATGATCGCTTTTCCTTATTAATGCGCTTAATTAATCCCGGCAATTGCTCAAAATAAGTTGGGTAACTGTTCACTAAAATAGGTCCGCAATAATCCCACCAGGTAACACCAATCTCACGATAAGCTTCGGTATTGCGTTCACCTTGCATAAACAGGTCTAGCTCATTCCTAAGTTTGTTCCTGGCAACGGCATGGCCTTCCAATATCTCCAGTAGGTCAATTGGCTTTAAGTGCAGTGCCTCATTAAGCAGATACTTTATATTTCCTTTTTTGTTTTCTTGTAGTTTACCTTTGGTTAAAATCTTCTTTAATGTCTTGTGGTATTTGTTCATTGTTATAAATTTGTAGTTCTCAAGCATAAAAAAGGTGCCAAAACACCATTAAGCAAGGATATTACTCCTCGGCTTGGTGTTTTGGCACCTTAATTGTTTGCCGTGTGCTTGAGAACTTACGGCAGCAAAGTCGAGGTTTTTATAAAGCCTCGTACTGTAATTTTAAAGCATCAAACTCTGCCTGTTTGTCCGTAGTGTCTTCAGCTAGCCTTTGCATCAGATCAAGCTCAATAGACAGTTTCTCTAAGCGGTTTCTAATTTCGTATTTTTCAAGCCTAGACTCTTCATTGGCTAAAGCAATTTCATCTAGCGTAATTTCATTCTTAACACTATCATAAGTTGCAAAAGGATTAGCTGCAGTATCAAGAATAAACTTATCGTATTTTGCTTTTGTAATCTCAATAAATCCAGCCAAAACGAAATCATTGCTAAATTGTGAAATTGCCTTTATAGTGCCGTTATCGTGTTTTATTCCGTATTTCATATTCCTAAAAGTGTTATTTCAAAATCATTTAAACCTGTAGCAGATGCAGCATCGGTTCTAACATTAAATTTTAACTCACCAATATTTTTTTGAGTAACTCTAAATGTTGGGTTTGGAAAATAGATGGAGAACCCATAAATACCGGTAAACAGCACTTCATAATTATCGGTGTCCAGGTCCTCAAATGAAACTCCGATAAATGTTGTACCTGAGGAATCTCCATAAGTACCATTTAGTGACCCTTCTGTAAAATCACCAAACACAACAATATCTGTCGCTTCACCGTCTTCGTATGTAACTCTTACTTTACCACGTTTTAATACCTTAAACCGGTTTAGGGTTAAAAATTTAAGCGTATCAACACGTTCCAGTATTGAAAATTCAAAACTTTCAACAACATTGGCATCACCTATGTTACCTAGTTTGCAATAGCGTTTTTTCCAAATAGGGAGTATAGTACTGAAATCACCGGTACCATTAATGTCGTATCCAGCTTGTGTAATTTCTTCAACGATTACAATCAACGGTCCATTACCACCAGATACAAATGGTAACAATTCGTTACCGTAAATCAAAAATCCATCTGATATAGCATTAAGTTCGCCTGTCATACCTGAAACGATGGCGTTGTTTCCTATGGCTTTTACTAAGCCATTGATTTGTTCAATGGATTGGTTTTCAAAAAACTCAAGCCATTGTCTATTGTGTGGATATCCCTCACCACTCCAGATTAATCTATCCATACTATGTTATAATTTTTTCCGTAGATTTTATAATAATTAATTATTGCGCCTACTTTGATTAAATATTTATTCAATTCCAATTCTGTATCCGGTTGGTATTCTATAGGGATATGAACTGTAAAATCTGCCTGTGTGTTATCAAATTCCAAGGCACTCCTAAATCCAAACTTAGCATCTGTAAACGTGCCAATATCCCTTTCAAACTCTCTTGAATACAATCTCAATGTATCCCTACGTTGTACATTGTTTATATAGATGCGTCTTTGGCTATCATCAAAAGCATCGTTCAATACCTTTTGTAATAACGTTACTGAACCATTGTGAGACACTCTATAAATTGCGTCATCCTTATAGGCAACAAAAGCATTGTATTGGCTCAGCATTGGTTTAAACAGCGCATTCAAAAACGCCAATGTTTTAGGCTTCCGTAAAAAGGTAGGAAGACTAAGCTTTATCAAACGGCCAATATGTAAGCTGTACACATTACTCATAAGGATATTCTATAAATTCAAATACACTTTCAGCTTCATCAAGCTTAAAGTAACCGGAATCTGGTTGACGAAAATTATCAATGATACCTGCATTGCTAACATTTTCTGTGTCGTACGCAAACCCAGCGTATTTAGAGGCCACTTCAACTTCATCAATGGACTCGATGCCCTCAACAGCTTGTAGTGCATTTTCTAATTTTG
This sequence comes from uncultured Winogradskyella sp., assembly GCA_913061495.1. GTDB lineage: Bacteria > Bacteroidota > Bacteroidia > Flavobacteriales > Flavobacteriaceae > Winogradskyella. Next base: position 2,839 of record CAJXVG010000032.1, on the reverse strand, counting down.
AAAGGTCCATAAGACCGTCAAATTCACTGCTCGATAAAAAAGCCTTTATAGCATCTTGAGCTGGTGTATCGCTATTACCATCTAAACGTCTCCCTTCATTGTCCAGTACCAAACCATTGTAATAGATTTTATAATGGGTTTTAAGGTCATCTGCTTGAGTAGAAGTGGCCACCACAAAAACACCAGCTGCAGTCATTAAATCAATATACTCCTGAAAACCTGCCAATTCTATTGAGTTCAGAGGTTCTAATATGCCGTTGCTTACTTTGGCAACTTTTACGCGCAATGAGCCAACGCCTTGTATAATAGTTTGAACAACAGAAGCCTTTTTTACGATTTTTGAAGCATTTACAGCTTGTGTTTCTGCTGCAGTGTTTGGCACGGGATAAATACCGGTCTCAGGCAGATCATAACCGTGTTGATATTTTAAAGCTGTCAGAGTGTACCAGCGTTTTGTAAAAGGTCTTGTCGCAGCAATACGTAATTCGATATCATTTCTGAGCGTTTCCCATAATTTCTCACAAACCCACTGACCAAAAGCAACAACCCAAGTAAAAAGTCGCCAAATTGATACTTTGCTGTTACTGGTAAGCTCATTGGCCAACTGCGTCTCCTCAGCATCAGTTAAGACTTTTAAAGTGTCTAACTGATCAGCTTGAGAGACCGCTCCCAACATTACATCCTGAATTTCGTTTATGCTTCTACTCATTGTTCTTTTCTAGCTTTAAACCAGGCTTTGAAAAAGAGTTTCCAACTCCCTTGGTATTTCTTATCAATAACATTAAATTTTAACATTGAGATAAAGTAAATTATAATCACCACACTACTAACAATATTTAGAAATTTAGGCAAGGTGAAGCTGTATATTAAAGCAACTAGATTTGTCTTTGTCATAGTGTGTGGCACGTTGTTATAAATTATTACTTTTTGTATCTAATCCTCTTAATTTTCTAATGATATCCAATAAAGTCATTGGAGCGTATATGAAAAGAAACGACACGGCCAATGCCGTACCTTCTTTCCAATTATATTCGAGCTGTTTAGTTGCGAACCAATACAATAGAATTAGAATCCCTATTGCACCTACACTAAAGAAAAAATACTCTTGTAAACCGTATTTTTTAATAAAAGTTTCTCGTCTTTTGTTTAGGTTTTCTGTGATTTTTGTCATCTCAATTATTAATTAATAGTTTCTTTTTACTTGAAATCGTACCTCCGTTTAGGATTGGTGCTATTTCCTCTGTAACTTGTAGTACTTTAGTGTCTGTAAACGTACCGTCATTGGTAGTAAAAGTTATAGAAGCACTTCCCTCAGTTAATCCAGTCGCTACGCCTTGTTGGTTAATCGTTGCTACAGAACCGTTTGAACTAGACCAAACGCCTGTTTTATTAGTAGCATTAATCGGTGCTACGGTTTTGCTAAAAGTAGATTTCTGGTTTATGCCTATCTCATAAGTTGTAGCAGTTATTGTAACGCCTGTAACATCTACATCTTCAATTACTACATCTCCATCTACTTGGTTCATATATTCCTCTAACCAAGTGTAACCACTTGGTGCAGTATCGTTATGATCTTCACCATCTGGCACGTTGGCACTAAACCAAACTTCTGGGATATGGTCATTGGAAACATAAAAATTACCAGGTCTTGTATTTGAAGATGTTTGTATTGGTAGTACTAAATTTGTATCTCTGGTAGAATCACTGTTACTAATAATCCCATTAACATACTCTTCATCGTAAACATCTCTTGAAAACACAGCGTTACCGTTATTGTCCATGTACTTGCACGCACCTATTTCTGGTAGAATAGAATCTTTTAATTGAGCGTTTTGGTAAATAGTAAACGCTCTTCCGTTTATACTATGCTGTACATCTGTAAAATAACTAGAAGGCAATGGCACAAAGTTATCTTGAAATTGAGTCCATGCTACACTTTCATCTGTGTCAAATCCTGCTGGTTTAGAATAATTTCCTCTAGGGTCATCTTCTAAAAAATTATCCGTTGTATAGATTTGAGGATTTCCGGTATTGCTTAAATAGCTTGTCCACTTTAGCTGATTACTAGTATTAGTGCCTGCTTGGTAGTAATTTTCAAAATGGTTTAATTTGTACTCCCATCCATCCATTCTTATTGTTCTAGCAGACCAATTATGTACGATATTATTAACAACATCTACTTTAATAGCAGAACCGCCCTTTAAAGGTACTCTGTGGCTTATGTTGTAATAACCATTTCTAATGACCGTAAAATAACCGTTAGTATCAGGACTACTAGGAGTACTCTCACCTGCTATAAAACCCAATGTGTTATTTCCTAATAGATTATTACTGAATGTACCATTTGTAAAATCTTCTACATCAGAGTTATTCTTAGTAGCGATGGAGACTGTAGATTTAGAAGGGCTATGGTGTGAAAAAGAACAATGGTCTATTATATGGTTATCTGCCCTACCCAAAGAAATGGTAGTATCTGAGCCACTATGGCTTTCTTGGTGTCTAAATTTTATATACCTCACAATAGTATTAAAACCACTTAAAGTTATATTATCGCCTGTTATGGTAATACCTCCCTCTGGTGCTGTTTGTCCAGCTATATATAAAGTGCCTGTATAACCGCCTTCATCACCTGGATTATTTGAAGCGTATAATCTACTCTGCAGATCAATTAATCCACTTACATCAAAGACTACAATCCTGTCTAAAACTTTATTGGTTGGATTTTTTATAGCCCATCTTAGAGTACCTATTTCATCACTATCGCTGTCGTTTAAACTTGTAATGTGTATAACCTGTCTCTTATACACATCTCCGAGCCCACGAGACCGAGGCTGATCTC
>CAJXVG010000031.1 GCA_913061495.1 uncultured Winogradskyella sp. | reverse complement strand
GTAAGGAGTCGTCGGCAGCGTCAGATGTGTATAAGAGACAGATATATTTCACTTCGAGTTTACCTTTTTGCTTCTGCACAAATTGAATAGAAGCAATAAAATCCCATAATTCGTTATGAATCCCAAAAAGATAAGGACCAAAAGCTCTTTTAATAAAATTAGTGTCATATATAAACTCTTGAATCCTTCCATTGATATGTTTCAATTTGAAAAAATTATCTACTTCACAAAATTGATATGACCTATCAGCATAATCTCCTGTGAAATAGTTTTGAAATATGGTACCATATGTGTTAAATGAATTGCCTAGTATCAAATCTTTATCTCCCTCTTTAAACAAATCCACCCTTCCGTATGTTGGATAAAAATGGAATTCTTTGCAATCATCACAAAACCTTGCTAAAACTGCATATTCACTATGTCCATACCAGTGGGATATTGGTATCCGAAATTTCTGTTTGAACCAGTTCATTTGAGGAACAGGGAAAGCCTCCGACCCAGCAAGAACACCATTTATTGGAAATGTTTTGAATTTATCAATACCCCAAAAATCAATGAGAAAAAATAAATTACTAGGATAAACATGGAGATAATAGGGCTTATTACTAAAAATTGCTTCAAGTTCATGCTTATTCTCCTCAACAAAAAAATTTTGTGAGATAATCAGTGCATTTTCAAAAAAACTATATTTTTTATTTTGATTAGGCATATTGCCTCTAACGACTATCCTATAATCAAAATTATTATAGCCTATTCTACTCCAAATATCAAAAAGATAGGCTCTTTCTTTCTGTCTGGAACTGAAAATGTCTTGAAAAAAGATGAAAGGCTCTCCAGTCGTACCACCAGTTCTTACTTTTCGAAGGGGTAATAACAGAGGTTTTTTAAGAAATTTATTATTAGTTGCTATTTCGTCTTTCGTGTTATAAGTTATTGTTTCTTCTCTTTCTGCTTTATAACTCAACACTTTTTCTCTACTCCACTGCTTAGATTGTTTTATCAGAATTAAATGATAAAAAAAAGCTGGCCCTAGAATTATATGCCTCAATAAATTAGTTAAAAATTGCATTATATATTTTTTATCACTTTAATAGGATTGCCAATAGCAAGTGTGCGGGAAGGTATATTCTTATTCACTACACTACCAGCACCAATTACAGTACCATTTCCTATAGTAACATTCATTAACACAACTGTATTAACTCCTATAAACACATTGTTACCTATCACTATTCTCCCTCTAGGATTAGCACCTGGATTCATTTGTTTAATTGCACCATCGTGAGCCAGCAATACACAACCACTTGTAATATGAACGTTATCACCAATTTCAATCTCACCAAACTGTGTATCAATTTTAGCACCTAAACTAATAAAAGTATTATTCCCTATTTTTACACCATTCATTTTTAAATAGGTATAGAAAATAAATCTAATAATTTGCCCAACGTAAAATGTAATCTTTCTAGCTATTGTTTTCATTCATTAACAAATTAAATAGGTTAATATACTTATTGACCACTTTACTTTCTTCAAATTCATTGTCAAATGTAATTTTTCCATTCACAGACAATGTTTTCCTGAGATCTTGATTTTCTAACAAACTGATAATACTTTCTTCAATTGATTTTAAATCCCCTGGATTTACCAGCATTCCGTTATAACCATCTTTTATTACATCCTTATTTGCACCCACAGGAGTGGTAATAATGGGTAATCCGGCAGCCATTGATTCTAATATAGACCTCGAGAACCCTTCTGAGTAGGATGGAAGTAAGAATAGCCAACTTTGCTTTATTAAATTCAATTTATCCTCTCCGGATACAATACCTGAATTTTGATAGTTTTTTTTAAATTTTGAATTAAGAATTTGTGATTCAACATCAAAAGGGTCTTCATATACTATTTTCTCTCCAGTAAGTTGATTATATCTAACACCTGGCTCACCTCTTCTTATGTTACCACAAAATACAAATTTAACTTCAGGAAATTTAGAGGCTACAATAGGTATGACCTTGAGAACATCTGTAAAACCCTTTGCTTTAGTAAGGTGACCAAAAAATAAGACCTGAGGTTTAATGGATAAATTAGTTCTATCCAATGATTTAAATAAATTATCAACCGTATTCGGAATAACAAATATTTTATCATCACTTACTAAGCCTTTAAATTGATTTTTTAAACAGTAAGATTGTACAATTGCAGCATCAACAAAATTACAGGTATATTTAATTAGCTTTTTAGTAAACGGTGTAAAGGTTCTATAATTAATATCTAAATGACTTCCTCTGAAATGAATCACTTTTTTAATACCGAACAGCTTACACTGAAGTATAAACCAGATATCTCGTCCTAACCAACCAATTTCTGTTGGAGTTACTAAATGGTAAGCAATGTCTGGTCTTTTAAAAAGAAGTCTTTTAAATAATTTTAAATTGAATGTTATTACTGAAAAAAGAGCCCTGAAATCAACTTTTCCTTTTTTCGAATTATCTTTTCTAACGTTAGTATTGAGAAAAATTATATTAAAATGATTTCTTAAATCTGATTCTAATAACTGCTTACTACTAAGCTCTGGCCCTGAATATGGAGGCGGAAAAGGACCAATAAACAGTAATTTTGTTTTATTTTTTTTCATTAAGGGCAGATACTATTTGTTCTCTCCAAATATCAATACTCAAGGTCTTAGAGGTTTCGTAAGCGGCAATACAAAAGTCTTCTATTTTTTTTCTATTGTTAAGAAACTCTTCTATTTTTTTTAAATCATTTTTAACGATAAAACCATTTTCATTCTCTTTTAAATAACTAATTTCTGGCCCATGCCTATCTGCACTAAGTGTTGCATATGGTCTTCCATAAGCAAAAGCATGATTTATTGATAATCCAGATAATCCAGGAACAAAAACAAGACTAGCATCCTTCATTATTGGTGCTATTTTTTCTTCATCTACTAAAGTCCCATGCCATTTTATGTTAGGATTTAAAGAAACTGCTTTTATAACTTTTTCTCTTTCTGGACCATCGCCTATAATATTGAGAATGTAGTTTTCATTGAACTGGTTAGAGATTTGATTAAAATAATCTATTATAAAATCTACTTTTTTTGATTTAATTAATCTCCCTATGAAAACTAGACTTATTGGATTTCTCGGCGGCAATTCAAAAAAATAATGTTTTTCGATCTCTGATGTATCAATAGCATTATTTGCCCAATCTGCTTTTTCGGGATTTATAAGTTTACCACTAATAGCCTTAGTATAAGATTCTTCGGTATAAAAAATTACTCTATCTAAAAAAAAATAAAAGAATCTTGTAATTAAAGTATCAATAATACCAACATTCCCTTTTTTAGGCTTTATATAGGTATGATTGTAAGAGAAAAGTTTAACATTTTTATACCATTTTCTTATCACAATTGCATAAAGAAACAGTATTATATTCTTTTTTTCGGCAGGAATCAATATCCAGTCATAATCTTTAAAATTAGTTTTCAATGCTTTTCTTATCTCGCTGGACCAGCCAAATTTGTATTTAGGAACCTCCAGTCTAATAGATTTAAAATCTAAATTATCCAGCAATTCTTTATCGCTAGGGTCAGATCTGCCAGAACCAGCTAATACAGTAAGATCAATACCCTGAGCATTAGCAAAATGATTTAAATACCGTGCTTTGTAATGATTAAAATTTGGTGCTAGCCACAAGATTTTTATTGCCATCTAAGTAAGCTTTTATATATATTATAATAGTCCTGTTCCATCCGTTGAATACTAAATTTATTTTTTACATAGCTTATTCGCTTTTCTCGTTTTGCGTCTATTTTATTTCGGTTTTGAGCATAATATAATAAACGGGTAGTAAGTTCTTCTTCATCCTTAACAATGTTTTTAGGTTCTAGAGGTTCCACCACTTCTTTTAAACCACCTGAATCCTTAAAAGCTAGTACGGGCAAGCCATGTAGATAGGCTTCAACTGCCACCAAGCCAAAACCCTCATTATCTGAAGGGTGTACCAGAATATCGAATTTGGTATAGTAATGGTTGGTATCCTCAACATAACCCACTAATTCCGTAGAAGCCTGCAAGTTCAATTCTTTTATCTGTTGCTGTATAGCAACATACGCCTCACCGTCACCTACTAACACTAATTTAGCACTCCCTCCTTTTTCTAAAAAAGATTTAAAGGCATTTAACAGTCTATCCACACGTTTTCTAAATGTGAATCGAGACATTAAACCTATAACGAATTCCTTATTGGAAGCTTTATGTTGTTGTTTTTCAATGTGTTCAATTTTTACACCATTCAAAATTACTTTACTTTTTTTATTGTTTATTTTATAGTTACTCTTTGCTTTTGATAAGGTATAACGAGAGTTTGCGACAAACACATTCACAGTTCCTAAATAATACTGTTTAATTTTTTCCCTGAACCAGTATTTTACTGGGTTCTCAGATCTTATTCCCTTAGATAAGCCATGTATGGTATAGACCACCTTTGCCTTAGACGCTTTTGCTGCAGCCGACCTTAAGGCCGAAAAACTATGCAGATGAATAACATCAAAGGTGTTAAATATTAGCTTTAGTCTTTTGTATGTTTTTGGATTTATATCAAAACCACCTTTAATTCCAGAATCTAAAATGGATAGGTTTTTAGATATAAGATAATCATAAAAATGTCCATTTCTTGTATCTAACATTATAGATACATCAATCTCTTTCTTTTGCTGTTCTATAGCGAGTTCTATTACCAGACGCTCAATACCGCCAATATGAGGGCTATTTATGCAGTGTAAAATTCTCATCTTCTAACTGTTTTAAATAATTAAGAACGTTCACCCTTTAGTTTTATAGGGCTACCAACGTAGATGCCATATTCAATTGTTTTCGTTTTTTCTAACACCACACTATTTGACCCAATTATTGAGCCTTTTTCTAAAACTGCCCCTTTTAAAATTCTAGAACCAGCACCAATCCATACGTCTGCACCAATCTTTATTGGTTTACTTGACAATTGCTGTCGGTTTATTTTTTCTTCTTTATCAAATTTATGATCTCCGTCTCGAATACTTACGTATTCTGCAATTAAAACGTCATTTCCTATTTCAACCTTTGTCAAAGCGCTTATTACAATATCTTGGGTAAGATTTACATTGTTACCAATGATAAGTTTACCATTTTTATTTATATCTAAAGTTATTCTGTATCCAATATTTACGTTATCACCTATAGTTATATTCTTATAAGGAACGCTCCTTATAATAGGAATTTTTTTGCACTTGAGTCCTTTACCCACTTTACAGCCACAACTCAAAAGATACAGCTTATATAGTAAACCTTTTACCCTAAAAATTAGGTTTCTAAGTTTAATTCTTAATTTCCTCATTTTTTAAGGAATAGATTTTTTATTCTTTTATCAATTTGTTTTATCTGATTCATTTTTAAGATTGAGCTCAAAACATATATCATAAAACAGTACATAATAGCAGAAACCATTATGTGGGTAAAATTACCCAAAATAAACGTAGAATAAGTTAAAAAGCAATATACCAATGTAAACGCCAGTGCATTTATAAGAAACACTGAACCTATACTTTTAAAAATTGATTGCATGCTTAAACCAATAAAGCGTTTTGTAATGACGCCCAAAATGGATAAAACCAAAATATTATCGAGAATTATAATTGATACCGTCCATAAAGCTCCATGTTCCCAAACAAAAAAAATTAGGGTTGCAGTGAAGACAATTTTAAATAAATAAACTTGTGAAGACACAATAGGCTTTCCTATTACGTTAAAAATATTGAGCAGTGTATTATTTATTGGTATGAAAATACCTGCTATGGCTAAGATGATTAGAAAATCGCTTGCTCCTAGCCATTTTTCTGTTAAAAAAAACTCAATGATAGGTTCTGCATTAATAACCAATAATAGCATTATAGGTGTTATGATATAAGATAGCCAAGAAAGAATTTCAACCGTGTGATTCTTCAATTTTAACTTGTTGTCTTTGTCCTTTGATAAAATTGGAAATAAGACCTTAACGATTAAAGAATTCGTAGTATTTTCTGGCAGTTGTTCAAACTGTCTTCCCCTGGTAAAGAGCCCAAGGGTTGTAGGGTTGTATATTTTTCCCATTATAGTAACATATAGATTGTTATAAATAATGAGGAGAACATTATTAGACAGAAAATAAATTCCCATTGCAAATACCGACTTCATAAAGCTAACTGAATAGGTCGCTGAAGGGATCCACTTAGTATAAAACCAGAATAAAACTGCTTGTATAATATGAATAGTCATAGTTTGGAAAACAAGTGCCCAAACACCATAATCCAATAGTGCCAATGAAATGCCTGTTATGCCACCCAATAATGTAGAGACTAATACAATTTTTGCTTGTCCTTTAAAATCGAGATTATTGGTTAGCTTAACTTTATGAACACTACTTAGCGAGTTAAGCACTAAAACAAATGAGATGACTTGTAAAACTTGTTTTAATATTGGTGTTTCATAAAATTGTGCAATATATGTGGAAGTGAAAAATATTAAAACAAATAATACTATCGCAGAAAAAAGCCTAGACCAAAAAACGGTTGAATATTCCTTATTGCTATTTGAACTTCTTTGAATCAAAACCATCATCAGACCTCCATCAATAAGTATTTCAGAAAATGCTATTACAATTGTCGTCAATGCTAATATTCCATAATCCGAAGGCAATAATAAACGTGCTAATACTATCCCTAAGCCAAACCTTAATACTTGATTTCCTAATCTTTCGGTCAAATTCCAAAAGATACTTACAATCGTTTTTGATTTAAAATCTGACAATTAATTTTGCTTTAATAGTTAAGCAAAGTTAAATTTGCTGTAGCTGAATCTATTTGACAAAGCAAATCTAAAACAAATTAAAAGAGTAAAGGTATTTACAAATACTATTTGTTAAAAGATGCCTCTATAAATTGGATTTAGACCGTTTCCCCTAAACTTCTTATAGAATGCTTTTTAAGAGACTCTATTTTGGGATTAAAACTGTTTTAAACTGTTAAATATGTAACAGACCAAACTAATTTCAGCTACCTTTAAACTATTAAAATCGACCTAATTATATAGGAAGACCTCTAAATTACTTAGCTCAAAACTAAAAACAGGCTGCCAACCGTTGACTATTATTTTGAGCTTATTTTGGTTAAACTCCCTAAATTTTCTACAAAAAAGCCAGTAAATTGACCCCTAATTTTAATCGTATTGTAAGAAGTGAACATTACTAAGCCCTTTTTTAAAACCACTTAGCTCTTTCGCAAAACTGCTAAGCAGTTGCAGCAAACTAAACGCTTGGTTTTGGGGCTAAATTAAATAATAAGGCAAAAAAGAAGCCTTAAGTAGGTCTTAAGGCTTCTAAGTTTAGAGCATATTTCTAATGTGGCTAGTTACTACACATTACTAACTTTGTACTCTAAGGCTTTAAGCATGTTTTTAATACGCTTGCCAGGTCTGTAATTAATATGCGCAGAGCGCACATTGGTCGGAGATACCTCCCCAAGCTGTTCACTTGGGTTAGAGCGTACTCCCACCTGAAAATTACCTAAATTGCCCAACTGCACTACACGTCCTTGACTTAACTCGTCCATAACATTGTGCTGTAAAGCATTAAGTACGGCCAGGCAGTCTGCCTCGCGTACGGTACATTGATTGGACACCAAAAATGCCAATCGTTCTAAATCTACGAACCCATCTGCCACAGCATGCGCATAATACTGCTCAGGTGCGGTGTTGTCTTGAGGGTTTCGTCGTCCAATGGATTTTAATTTAACCATTTTACACAATTTTTAATTTCGCCTGTTTTATTTGGGGCGTCTAAAGCATTATTGCTTAAGCATTTGTAAGATAAATAAGGGGTTTAAGAACAGCCTATTAATCATATAATTATTCGATGAAGTGCAATTAATTGTAAGAATTAGTGTAACTCTTGGTTTTTTATCGATTTATTTCGATATTCTATCCTTATTTCCTGATATTTCAGGAAGTATTTTTGGCATCTAAATCTAAAACAAATTAAAAGAGTAAAAGTATTTACAAGTACTATTTGTTAAATATGCCTCTATAAATTCGATTTATGCTGTTTAGCCCTAAACTTCTTATAGAACGCTTTTTAAGAGACTCTATTTAAAACTGTAAATTTTCTGGGGTCATCAAAGCACGTTCAGAGAATTACGGCATGATGTCTTTTTTTACACCCATATGATTTAAAAAACACCTTATAGCGACACTAACCCATTGTATAACATAGGCTAAGAGTGTTTAATCTGGGATTAACCAAAATTAATAGTTTGTTAATAATAGAATTATTAGGCATTGGGTAGAATTTGTATATTTGAGTCCCAGATTTTTAAAATACACCTGCATTATATTAAATTTATTATATAAACAATGAAACACTATTACATTTTAGTATTGGCACTTGTCGTTAGCGGTTTTGGATTTGGGCAAATTAATGAAAATTTTGATTCTGGATTAGCTAATTCTTATACAACAGGCAATCAGACGTTGAATAGCGGTGTTTGGTCAATGACATCTGTTTTTCAAGAAAGCACAAGTAATTCCAGATCTGGTAATGCAGCTAGAATAAACGACGATACAGCTGAAGCTCACTTAACTACCCCTTCTCTCAATGGTGTCGGATCCATTACTTTTTGGTATAGAGAACTTAATAACGGTGGCGGCACCTTTGAGATTCAAACCTCTACCGATGGTAGTAACTATACAACATTGACCACACAGTCTTATTCAGGTAGTACATTTACAGAGTTTAATTACGATATAAATAATTCTAACACAAACTTAACTGTACGAATACTATTAGATGACCAAGCTGGGCATTTAATAGTTGATGATTTTAGTGCAACTGCATTTTCAGGCGGAGGCACAGACACAGTCGTAGAGTTTGTTGACACATCAGCATCAGTTTCAGAAGGAGTAGGCACAACAGACTTAACCTTTTCTATTATAAACCCTGATGCTGCAAATGCCACTTCATTTGATGTTGTTTTAACCTCTGGTGATGCTGCGGATATTAATGGTTATACCACTCAAACAGTGACATTTCCTGCAAATTCAGCTACAGACGAAACTTTAACCCTTACCATTACAGATGATGGTGATTTTGAAGGTGATGAAACACTTTCTTTTAGCATTCAAAATGTCACAGGTGGCACAAATGCGAGTGTGGGTGCTAATTCTACGTTCGATTTAACCATTGAAGATAACGAAGCTGCACCGCCTGTAACCCTTATTACCATTGAGGATTTTGACAATACTTCACCCAATTGGGCTAACGATATCGCTGACCAGACGTTTGTAGACCCTGACGACCCAGGAGAAGGTTTATATATCCAAACTGCATCAACAAATAATCCTAATTTTTCTGGCAACTCTGCTTTTGGAAGAGATTTGTATGGGGAAAGTTTTGAGCCTACCTTACCATCCCCTTATGCTTTTACTTTTGAATCTGTTAACATATCTGCTTATAGTTCAGTGCAACTGAGCTTTGATTATTATGCTTTTGCAAATGCTGATTATGGAGAATATGAAGTTATTTTAGATGGCGTAGGCCAAGGTGCCGTTACTTATTTTGATGATCCCGATATTTCTCCTGGAGTAAATGGCACGATAAGTCTTTCCATTCCAAATGGAACGACAACCGTGGCGCTAGTGTTAACGGGAACCCTAAATGGGGGAGGTGACGTCATTGAACTTGACAATTTTAAAATTGAAGGGATCCCATTTGATGGCTTAACCTTCCAAGATGGTATGTGGTCACCAACTGCTCCAGATGCCACTACTGGCTCAGATAATGCCTTAATTGTAAATGGTGAATATGTTTTACAAACAGACGTTAGCCTTAATGATGTTTACGTTAATCCTGGTGCTGCCGTTACTGTACCTTCCGGAACCACCTTGACCGTATCTAGCTTAAATTTAGAATCGGTTTCTGACTCTTATTCCAGTCTTATCTCAAATGGAACCATAAACGGAACGCTTAACTACTCTCGCTATGTAAATGAAGTAGGTTCTGGTGCTTCTGAGGGTAATGATTTGGTATCGCCACCCCTTACTGGTCAAACTTGGTCTGACTTTTTAAGTAATAATACTGCCAACTTGGTAAACGATGGCAATACTGCACCAACCACTTATGGTTTTGGTCCATTTGATAAATTAGCAACACCCAATGCAGGTTTTGTTAATTACGATAGCGACACCAATATTGCTCTACTCAGTGGTGTGGGTTACAGATCCGCAACTGTTTCTGGAGCCAACCTAGTGTTTACAGGTACCGTACCAGCGTCACCTGTAACAGCAGCAATAACCCAAGCCGGTAGTGGTTTTGAGCTATGGAACCTTATAGGCAACCCTTTTCCTTCTTACATTACATTGGAAGCTTTTTTAGCTGCCAATAATGATCAATTTGAGGAAACCAGTTCTGGTGTTTATGGTTATGACGGTACTAATTACGAAATTTATAACCAAGGTTTTTCTGATCTCAATCCAGGCTTTTTAATTGCACCTGGTCAAGGTTTCTTTGTTGCCTCGGTGGCCTTGGGAGGCTCAGTTTCTTTTACCAATGCTATGCGTTCTGCAGGAAGTACTGATGATTTTATTGCTGAAAGATCAGCCAATACTGCTGCTATTTCAAACTTAAAAATACAGATCAATACTTCTGAAAGTGCATTTGATACCGATTTTTATTTTACACCAAATGCAACACGTGGCTTAGACCCTGGTTATGATTCTTCCTTGTTTGGAAATACCGCACCTGCTTTTTCAATCTACTCACACTTAGTGGAAGATAACACAGGTTTGGTTTTAGCTGTGCAATCTTTAACTCACAGTGACCTTACCGATGTTGTTGTTCCGTTAGGCGTAAACGCCAACCAAGGAGCGCAGTTGACATTTAGCATTACTGCATCTACACTACCAAGTGGAATAGAAGTATTCTTAGAGGATAATGTTGCAAATACAATAACATTGTTGAATTCTGCAGATTACACATTGACACCTCATACCGAGTTGAATGGTACTGGCCGTTTCTTTTTACGTTTTACCAATAGCGTACTGTCTGCACCACAAAATACTTTTGATGGGCTAAACATTTACACCAACCAAGCTAACAAAACCATAATTATTGCTGGGCAATTAAGTACTACAACAAATGCTAGTATTTATGATTTACAAGGAAGATTGGTTACGACTAAAACATTGGATAGCGATAGTAGAACCCAAGCTATAGATGTTGCTGGTTTAAGTACTGGTATCTATATTGTAACCATAGAAAACAGTGGCATACAAAGATCCCAAAAAGTTATTTTGAGATAATAGCATAAGTATAGTGACAGATTTAATAGTACCCTTACTGTAATAAGGGTACTATTAACTTTATAAAAAGGATTAGATTTAAACACAAGAACTTATCAACACGAAAACGTTTGCGTAGTGGGTTTTATTTAAAAGATAGTATTTTTAGCTCCACTAATTAAAACCAATATATATGAATAGAGTATTCTTAACCCTTTTGCTTATTATACCCAGCTTAACTTTAACCACAATTACAGCTCAAACGCTCGGTGTTGATATTTATGACCTTGGGGATGACAATGCTAATAACTACTCAGGTAATTGGGAAGTCACTAACCAGGGTAGCGGTTTTAGTGATTGGACTTTTGACCAAGCTACTCCAAACGATGGATTTGCAGGACGATTTATAGGATCTTTCTCTGAAGCTTTGGATGTAAACAATGAAGCCTTTGCTTTGTATGCCAATGGTGGTGATAATGCTACCTCTGGTGCTAAAGCTGCCTTTCCGAAAACCATGGATGAGGGAGATTCTTTTACGGTTTCTATTGGTATTAATTTTAGAGATGGTGCTAAAGGTTTTGACTTAAGGGATGCTTCAAACAATACCATTATTAACTTTAATGTTGGCAATGATGAGTATAAATTGAATGGAAGCACAACTCTTTTTAATAATACTTATGATGCTAACACTGTGATTACCTTTACATTTATGCAAAATTCTGATACTATCTCGTGGACAGCGGTGAGATCTGGAGGACTTACGGATAGTGCAAGCGGAACATTATCTGATATTAACTCTGGCACTATCAATAACATTAGGTTCTATAATGTGAGTGCAGGCACTAATAATGATGGTGGCAATGGAGAAAGAAATCTTTTTTTCAATTCCTTAGCATTTAACAGTTTATACACTATAGCAGGTAACTCTGCAGTAACAAGTTCTGGTGACACCACTGTACCCTACCTCACCATAGAGAGTGGAAGTACTTTAACTATTCCGGCGAGCAGTAGTGTTGTTGTTTCCGGTAATCTTAACAATAGTGGCGATTTAACTTTAAACTCAACGAGCAGTGCATATGCGAGTTTAATTGTGAATGGCGTAGCAACAGGTACAGCAACTTACAACCGTTATGCCAATGTAGAAGGTTCTGGAGAGTCTGGTAGTGGAGGTAACGACTTAATAAGCTTTCCATTAGTGCCATCGGATGGCATTACGTTTGATACTTTTCTTGGCTTTGGAAGTCCTGAAAATTCAACTAAAATACCAAATAATGGCTCTGTTTACGGTTTTGGACCCTATGAAAATTCAACCCAAAATTTTGTGAATTTTCCTTTATCGAGTACAGAAAGCCTTATTGAAGGAAAGGGCTATAGAACAGCAACATCAGGTGGTACCAATTTAGTCTTTACTGGAGACGTTGAAACAAACACTGTTCCTATAACTATCACCACTCCAATTGATGGAAATCAATGGAATTTAATTGGCAACCCTTTTCCCAGTTATATAAGCGCTATGGATTTTCTAAACTCTAATTCGGAGGTATTAGATCCGGCTGCAACTGCCATTTATGGTTACAATAGTGCTACTTACTCTGGCACAGGTGAAACCGTTGGCAATTTTACGATAATAAATGAACTCTCAAATACCGATTTAAACATAGCGCCTGGCCAAGGTTTTTTTGTAGCAGCTATGGACACGCCTAATTTTTCGGACACTGTGAATTTTACAACCAATACACGGACTACAACAGGAGCTGATGACTTTATTGAAGGTAGGACAACAACTACTAATTACAGACTAAAACTTAACCTTATCGGAGCCTCTACCTATTCTACAAGCTTTTATTTCAATTCAAATTCAACTTTAAGTTTAGACGCTGGTTATGACGCGGCTGTTTTTGGAGGAATTGAAGAAGCTAGTACTTATCCACTTTATTCACATTTAGTGGAAAATAATGCAGGAAGAGCATTTGCCATACAATCCTTAAATGAGAATGCGCTTAATGATGTAATCATTCCGCTTGGTGTGCATTCAAATCAAGGTGAGCAGTTAACTTTTACAATTGATAGTTATAACCTACCTACTGGCATTGAAGTTTACCTGGAAGATAATGAGACCAATTCATCAACATTATTGAATTTAAGCGATTACATACTTACACCAAGCACCACTCTCAATGGAACCGGTCGCTTTTTTCTTAGATTTAGCAATACTGTACTTTCTACTCCCCAAAATTCAATTGCCAATTTGAATGTGTTTACCAATTACACTGATAAGACGATTAACATTCAAGGTGAATTAAGCTCACCTACAAACGCAAGAGTATATGATATACAAGGACGGTTAGTTGTTTCTCAATTGTTAAATGTTAGAAATAATAAACAGTCAATAAATGTAAGTAAATTATCAACAGGAATCTACATTGTGAAATTAGAAAACGGTACTTTAAATGAAGCCCGCAAAGTTATCTTAAAGTAAACCTTTTTATGTATTTCTTTTATAAATAGAATATTTTATTATTTTTGAATTAAACCTTGGTTAATACCATGAAGAAAGAAAACAACTTAGACAAAATTACACGTAAAGAAGCCATAAAAAAAATGGGAAAGTATGCTGCATTGACAGCGGCTGGTACGTTTTTGATTTTAAATCCCCTCAAAGCCCAAGCACAATCTACTCCTCCAGATCCAGGAGGTGGACTTTTTGATTAATCCATATTATAGGTTTGGATAATAATTTAGCTCCAACATATCAATATATGTATGGTGACTATTGGGTGTTATGGTATGCATCATCTAACAGTTATAGTGCAGTAGATTTACAATTCAAAAAAAATTTAGACCACTATTTAAAAGCAGAATCTAGAACGGAATTTTTAGAGCGTCTAAATTTTTCCACAAAAGATTCGGAAAATTTAATTGAAACTGTTCAGCTTTATTTAGAGGCCTGCAATGAACTCAATGTAACTGACGAAAATAATTCTGTACCATTTGACACCTCGCATCGGACTATTGCAAAATCATATTCTTACGGCAAAAGAAGGTTTCAAATTTATTTTGATTCTGAACTTGTTCAAAAAACCATTCATCCTTCACTAGCGCATTTAGAAGTACCTTACCAAGTAAAATCAGATGTGGTTTTTGATATTTACCTTAAAGACCATCAACTGTATTTATTTAAGAATAACACTTTTGTATGTCAGTTTCCAAAACGCGATTACCACAAGTTACAAGGAAAATTCATTACAGAACTACTGAGCTTTGTCCATGGTAAAACTGAATTGGATTGGATAGGTACATTTCATGGCTCAACCATAACAGACGGAACATCATCTATCTTATTTATAGGGGAATCTGGAAAAGGCAAAAGCACACTGTGTGCTATTTTGGCTTCAAATGGTTTTGGTTTGGTAGCAGATGATGTATCCCCATTATCTTCTCAAACCTTAGGCATACATACAAACCCAGCAGGTATTTCTATAAAAAAAGGCGCTTTTGAGCTTTTAAAACCAATGGTGAACCATTTTGAAGCTGTTCCTGAGATTCATTTAAACAAATTTAAAGGTATCGTAAAGTACGTTCCGTTTGAGCCTCCCATACAATCCCATTTTCCTTGTTATACCATAGTGTTGGTGAATTATAAAAAGGATAGCGACACAGTGCTTGAAGAAATTACAGTATCAAAAGTTTTACAAACACTTATACCAGATTCATGGTTATCTGCAGATCCCAAACATGCAGAACAATTTTTAGACTGGTTAAAATCCGTTACTTTTTATAAACTTACCTATAGCAATACACAAAGTGTGGTGAAAGAAGTTAATACTTTATTCAAAAAACAACTTCCACCAAAAAGACAAAACTCGAAGCAAAGTAATTAATGCCCAACTTGGTTACTACATATCAACTCATTGCAGATATCTTAAGTTTTGATAGTTCTGATACCCAACTAAAACAAACGCTTACCCAACCCAACGTAGATTGGGACGCTTTAGTTACTGAAGGTAGCAGGCATTTGGTTTTGCCCGCTATATATTGCAGGTTAAAATCTAGAGCACTCCTAAATCTTTTACCTAAAGACCTAGCTACTTATTTAGACGAAATAACCACTATAAACAGGAATAGAAATAGTGCTATTATTGAACAAGCTAAGAGCTTAGCCCACTTGTTTAATAGCCACAATATTGAACATGTATTTCTTAAGGGCACTGCATTATTGGCTCTTAACTGTTATGAAGACAATGCCGAACGCATGATTGGTGATATAGATATTTTAATCCCTAAACACCAAGTGCAAACCGCCTATAAATTAGCACAAGAAAATGGTTATAATCCCATAAAGTCTACTCTTGGGGAACGTTTTTTTGAACATAAGCATTTGCCAAGAATGGTACCCGTTGCCCATATGGCAGCTATAGAATTGCATATTAAGCTTTTTGTAACCTATAAATATGACACGTTACTTCCTGAAAATGTATTAAACAAAAAGAATACTGATGCCCTTTTGAATATTCCATCTAAAGCACACTTACTCTATCATAATGTTCTTAACCAACAAATTAACGATAAAGGAAAACTTTATAAGAACATTAGTTTTAGGGCTGCTTATGATAGTATAATTCTATTGAAATTAAATGACAAGGATCTTATAGCAGAAGCTTTAAATACCCATATTTTTAAAAGTTACTTTAAACATCTTAGTCTTTTTTTTAATTATTTAAGCTGGGATCTCGATATACAACCAAATCTTTCCACTAAATTTTATTTATTTAAGCTAAAGCACAGAAAATTTCATATATTCCATAATAAGTTTTTATCCTTTTTTTCATTTTTATGGATTGTTTTAGGGAGAGTTTATCTATTTATAACAAATTCTATGTATAGAAAAGCTGTTTTAGCAGATAGAAAACGTATCCTTGAACATTTTAAAAACAAAGTGTTCTTAAAAAATGAAAATTTATAATTTTACCCATGTATTTGTTTTATAGTACAGAAAGTTTAACTTTGATTTTTTAAAAAATGTTTCACATGAGAAAATTAATTTTGGTATGTTCAATATTAGTATACACTATAACTACAACTGCCCAACAGAATGACAAAGAATGGTTTGCCAGTATTGGAGTCAATGGCATAAATAGTATAGGCTCACAGTCACCTTTTAACAGCCCAGGAGATTGGGCATTTGGCCTTCCTATTTCTGCTGCAGTTGAACTTGGATGGACATCAGGACTTTCAATTGAGCAAAGTATTACCGTAAATAAATTTTCTGAGGACGAGATAATTGACGGAGCAACGCTTACTGAGGATTTCACTTACCTTTCTTTTGATACCCATGCAAAATATTATTTTGGTAAACATATATTTCCAGATACTGATTGGTTAGATTTTTATGCCAATGCAGGTGTTGGGATTTTCACTGTAGATGAAACCAATATTTCTGGTAATTTAGGTGGTGGTGTTTTGGTTTGGCTAAACCGCAGAAAAACATTGGGAGTTAGAGCCCAAACTATAGCTAAATTTGCTTTAGACCATAAAGAAAGTGGATTTGACAACAATCACTTTCAAGCACATTTACAACTTGTGTTTGCCCTTTAAACTTTTAGTACAGCATAACAAAAAAGCTTTATGATAATCATAAAGCTTTTTTGTTTTTACCATAAGAAGTATTCTTAAGTTGTTTTTTTAAGCAGCTTATCAAAATAAGAAATCGTATGTCCTAAGCCTTCTCTTAATTCAATTTTTGGTTGCCAATTATTTAATTCCTTCTTCGCCAATGAAATATCTGGTTGGCGCTGCATAGGGTCGTCTTGGGGAAGTGGCAAGTGTGTGATTTTGGATTTAGAATCCGTTAAGTTTAGTATTTCATTAGCCAACTCTAACATGGTAAATTCAACTGGGTTACCGATATTTACAGGTCCAGTAAAGCCATCTCTACTATTCATCATTCGGGTCATACCTTCTATGAGATCATCAATATACTGAAAACTTCTGGTTTGTGTACCTTCTCCAAAAATTGTTATAGGCTCTCCTTTTAATGCCTGAACTATAAAGTTTGAAACCACTCTCCCATCTTGAGGGTGCATTCTTGGTCCATAAGTGTTAAAGATTCTTATAATTTTAATGTCAACATCATTTGAGTTGTGGTAATCCATAAATAATGTTTCTGCACAACGTTTACCCTCATCATAGCAAGAGCGTAAACCGATAGGGTTAACGTTTCCCCAATACGATTCTGGTTGCGGATGCACTGTTGGGTCTCCATACACCTCACTCGTTGATGCTTGTAAAATCTTAGCTCCAACACGTTTCGCCAAACCCAGCATATTAATAGCTCCCATTACCGATGTCTTGATCGTTTTAATAGGATTATATTGGTAATGAACCGGAGACGCTGGGCAGGCAAGGTTATAGATTTCATCTACTTCAACCATATAAGGATTGGCAATGTCATGTCTTACCAATTCAAAATAATGATGGTCCATTAAGTGTTCGATGTTCTGCTTAGAACCCGTGAAATAGTTATCTAAACATATCACCTCATTGCCTTCTTTTAATAGTCTTTCACACAAATGTGATCCTACAAATCCTGCACCACCTGTTACCAGTATTCTTTTCATGCACTAAATAAGTTTATAATGTTTCAAAAATAAGACTTTATTTAGTAGTGTGGCTTTAATGCAAAAATGAATTGTTCAATATCCCGTAAAATTGAAATTTAGCATCTGTTTCATATAGCCATACAGGTTAGGAAAATGATATTTAAACTCTTTAGGGTTTTCAATAAAATTCTCTAAAAGTACTGCAAAGAACTCATAATGATTGGTATAGGCATAAGCCCTAAAATATTTGGAAGCGATTAAACGCTCCCTCACAGTTTGATGCTCTCGCAGATAGTTTGTAAGATCTTGAAACCCTTGATTAAAAATAACACTGCTTATATCGCCACTACTAAATGCTCCCAAATGTATAGCGTGCCCAAACTCATGGATACCAAGATTGAGGTTGTCATCACCGATCTTATATCCTTTTTTAAAATCTTCCCAAGAAAGTACAATCGTCTTTAATTGAGGGTTAACCTCACCCTTGTGATATACGGCATTAATTTTAGATAAATAGGCTTTAGGATATATAATTATCTTCTCTATTATATCTAAATGGTACTTTCTAAATCCTAAAGTTAACATTACTGCAGTAGCAGAAATAAGAACTTTCATCTCATCACTTACCTCTAATCCTTTTCTTCCTAAAAATACTTTATCGTTTATAAATCGGGCTGTTCTGTGTCTAAATATAGTTTGTTGCTTTTCGGACAAACTATTGTAGAACACAAAATTATTCTCCAGTATTCGTAGTTGCTGTTTCGTCAAATCTTTTTTAAAGACAATGACGTTTATGAAAAAGGGCTTTCCATAATATAATGCATAACGCTGTTCTATAAAAATGAAGGATTTACTCAAAACCACAGCAGCCATACTCGAAAAGAAAATAATTAGAAGCACCAACTCTGATAAGGGGCTCAATACATCTTCTTCATTTAGGGCTTGATAAATCATTGTCTAAATATATAAAAAGAGAGACTAATAGACCTGTTTTATGGTTAATGAAATTTCTGAATTATTAAGATTTTAAAGTTTATCCATACTACTTTGGTTCTCTAATTACAGAACCGAAAATCTTCTTATCTTTGTGGACAGAATGAAAAGAATACTTACAGATAAACAAAAAGAACTCATTGAGAGTTTTGGTGTTGTGCAAGAAGGCATGGGACTTTCCCCAGCGTCAGCTCGTGTAGATGCTTTGCTGATTGTAGCAGACAGTACAGAACTTACTTTTGACGAAATTAGGGAAACTCTGAAGTTAAGCAAAAGCGCCACTAGTAACGCCATTAATAACCTAATAATGCTTAAACGTATTGGTTATAAGACCAAGCTTGGAGATCGCAAACGGTATTTCCACACACGCTTGGGACAATGGAAGAACGTTTTTATTGATGGTATTGAAGGGCTTACCGCATACAATGAAGTAGTAAAAGAAATATTAATAAATAGAACTGATAGCACAAAACAATTTAATCAACAATTAAAAGATTTCACTGAATTTATTGAATATTACCAAAAGGAGAGTACCAAACTCATTAAAAACTGGAAGAAAAATTAACTATTTTTTTAAACTTATGGTTCTTTTATTTCAGAACCATATATCCTAACCCAATCAGCTTATTTAACCCTTTATCTAAAAACCCAACTTTACCCAATAAAGCAAGCCAACACATTATGACAGATTTTTTCAACACAAACAAACAGGCCATAATCTTTGCTTTCATAGTAATAGGCGTCGTATTATTATTACGCTTTTCAACCAGTTTACTTCATAAATGGTTAGAGCAACGCTCTCGTAAAAAATTTCCAAACGAAGAACCCACCACTATACATTTAACCCAAAAAATCCTAAATGCACTTTGGATTGTTTTGGGCCTCATGGCCTTGGCCTTCATATTTATAGATAAAGAACAGTACAAAGTAGCTAGAGAAAATTTTTATCTCGTATTATATCTAGGCATTGTGGCTGTAATAACTTTAGTTGCTGCATCAATGGTACAGACATGGTTTACACGCTCTGTAAGGGAAAAAATAGCTAATGACCAAGACCCAACAAGCTATAAATTTTTAAGATATATTGCCATTTTTGGAGTGTATTTTATTGGTGGAATGCTAGCTATTTTGGCATTTCCATCACTTCGTGGCATAGCACAAACAGCATTGGGTGGCGCAGGAGTATTAGCTGTTGTTGCAGGTGTAGCATCACAAGAGGCATTGGCTAATCTTGTGGGCGGTTTGTTTATCATCTCATTCAAACCTTTTAAGATTAACGATATCATTAAAGTAGATGAATCCATGGTAGGTACCGTTACAGACATTACGCTACGTCACACCGTTATTAGAAATTATGAAAATAAGATGATCGTGATTCCTAACTCGGTTATCAATAAGGAAAAGCTCATTAATTACGATCTAGGAGAACGAATGTGCTGCCAATGGATAGAAGTTGGGATCTCTTATGGAAGTGACATTGATTTGGCTAAACATATTATACGCGAGGAATGTGAAGATCATCCAAACCTAATAGACAATCGATCTGAGCTCGATAAATACAACAATGTGAAAAAGGTTATTGTACGTGTTATTGAGCTTGGAGATTCTGCCGTAACTCTACGTGCTTGGGCTTGGGCCAGTAATTTTACTGACGCTTTTGTTATGAAATGCGATTTATACGAAAGCATAAAAAAACGTTTTGACAAAGAAGGTATTGAGATTCCATTTCCACACCGAACCATGGTCTTTCAGGAAAATCAATTGGAGATGTTAAATACCAAATTACATAACGGTACATCAGTAAATCAAAATGAAATGGATAAAGATTAACTACTCACAAGCATTTATATCTCATATCTCACCAATAATTAAAAAGAAATCAAAAAACAAAAGCAATAACCCTAAATGAAAAAACTCACCCTAATTACCATTTTGGCAATCATCTCAATTTCATTAAACGCACAAGAAACCCAAGATTCTCTTCAGCAAAAAGCAGTGCAAGGTATCAAAGAAAAATTTCCACGAACCCGTATTTTAAATTTTGAATATGGGCAGAACTTATCCAGGGATTTCGACTCAGAGCTTTTTGATGAAGATTTTCAAAAAGGAGAGATAAAAGCACAGCGTAACTTTAATGTTTCAGCAAATATTCCTATTTACAAAACCAGAAAATGGAGCTTAACGGGTTCTGCTAACTATCAATTTAGCGAGTTTGAATTTGATAATATAGAGGCCACGAATAGTTCTGTTTTTGAACAAAACGGCATTGTAAACTTTCATAATTTTTCAGCCGCTTTAAGTTCTACCTATTTTTCATCACTATTTAAAAAACCAGTCATCTACAACGCCTCTATAATCGTTGATGGTAATGACAATGGTTTTGAACGTCTAAAAGGATTGGTAGGCTTGTCTTTTATAATGAAGAGAACAGCGCGTACTACAATGACATTGGGAGCTATTGTATTTGTAGATCCTACCTCACAAATCCCATTTTTCCCAACGTTTTCCTATAGCCACCGATTTAAGAATTCTAAATGGGAAGTCGATTTTATATTACCACAACGTTTATTATTAAGACGTTTTGTTGGAAAAAACGGACGCTTCTCTATTGGAAGTAGCTTTGGCAGTACTGGATTTTATGTTAATGTTGACAATCCTGATTTT
The DNA here is from genome assembly GCA_913061495.1 of uncultured Winogradskyella sp. Classification (GTDB taxonomy): domain Bacteria; phylum Bacteroidota; class Bacteroidia; order Flavobacteriales; family Flavobacteriaceae; genus Winogradskyella. The sequence continues at coordinate 523 of CAJXVG010000031.1, read as the reverse complement.
GCAGAAGTCTTTGAATACAGTCAACTGGAAATTAAATCAGGCGTCATTTACGAGCATCGTTTTAGTGATTATTTAATAGGAACTTTCCAAGGAGGACTTCAAAACTTTATAAGTAACAGATTAACAGAAAAAGGCGAGCCTACGGGAGATTTTATCTATGAGAATAACCAAGATGCCACTGGGTATTTTCAAGTAGGTGTTTCAATTGATCCTTTTGCAAAAAGTAAACAATAAGCTATATTTTAATCCTTTAAATCATATTTTATAAAATCATTAACGGTAAAATTATTTTAGTTTTTCTAGTTTAGAACTAAACTCACAACAAATAATATTATGATACACTTAAATAAATTAGAAGAAAAAAATATATACACTTTTTCACTTGAGGGAGATATTAATAAAAATGATGTAGAAAAATTTTATCAGCTCTTAGAAGAATAACTTTTGAATCTCTTTTAAGGAACAGATTAGAAACTGTCTCTTATACACATCTCCGAGCCCACGAGACCGAGGCTGATCTCGT
>CAJXVG010000030.1 GCA_913061495.1 uncultured Winogradskyella sp. | reverse complement strand
AAGTTTTAATAAAACAGAAGTAAATAAAATATTAGGATATGCACCAAATCTTAATAGAAGTTCTCCTTTTTATAATTTTGAAAAATTGAGTGTATTACAATCCATTAAAGTAAATTATGAGGTCACCTCTACAAATGAGCTAGCAATTGATATTGTTTACGCTATACCAAATACCAACAAAAAAGCTTTACACCAATTAATAATTGATGAACACGGAAAAGCAAATTTTGTTCATATTAAAAACATATAATGCTAGGACTTAAATTACCAACAGACCCAAGATGGGTTAATATTGTTGAAAAAAATATTGAAGATATTTTAACAGACCATGCTTACTGTGAACAAAAAGCAGCAAGTACGGCAATTTCGTTAATTGTAAGTTTTCCGGAATACACAGAGCTTGTACAAGAAATGACAGCCCTTGTAAATGAGGAAATGAGCCACTTTAAAATGGTTCATGATCTTATTTTAGAAAACGGATGGACCCTTGGCAGAGATCGCAAAGATTACTATGTTATTGCACTGATTAAATTCTTCCCTAAAGGCGGTAGCCGAACCACTCAATTAGTACATCGTTTACTTTATGCCGCACTCATTGAAGCCCGAAGTTGCGAACGGTTTAGGTTACTCTCAGAAGAATTAGAAGATAAAAAACTAGCTAAATTCTACCGTAAATTAATGATTAGCGAAGCAGGACATTACAGCATGTTCCTAAATTTCGCAAGGCAATATGGTGACAGAACTGAAGTGGACAAGAAATGGCAAGAACTACTTGATTATGAAGCTGAAATAATGAAGGGTTTGGGAAACAAAGAAACCATTCATGGATAATTTTAGTATATTAGTGCTAACATTAGCTGTAATTTACCATGAAATACTTTTACTCTTTTTTTTACTTATCAGTTTTACTCAGTTTAAGTGCAAATAGCCAATCTAATTTGCTAGGCACATGGTATTTAGACCACATAATTAAAGATGAAGTTGTTTACAATAACTACTACAACGATAATACTATTTTTGATATAGAATTTACTGATACTGTAAGTTTTGGAGACTATTTGGAATTTAATACAGGACATGGCTGTAACGCTTCAAATGGTATATACATCCCAACCTCTAATGAAATCACAATTGAAATCGTTGGCACCACTTTAGCAGATTGCCTAACAACGCCTCATGCACAATATGAAACACTTTTTTTAGATGAATTAACTTATGACGAAGGAGCTACCTCCATAATTTATAATTACACACTTACAGGAGCGGATGAGGAAGAAGTTTTAACTTTAATAAATGAAGCTAGTGGAAATTCTTTAGTCTACAAAAAACAACAACCTAATACATTATTAATATCAACATGGTGGCTGCATCAAATAGATATTCCTGGAAATTCAATAATTGACATTCCACAAATGGATGCTCCTAATATAACATTTACTAATAATATTAGCACATTTCCTATTCTACCTGAAGTTAATGGTTTTGGTGAGTGCGAAATTTTTAATGCAAATTACAGTATTAGCTTCAATGGAAGCAACAACATTCAACTGGCTTATTTTGTGCAGAGCCTTGGTGGATGTCCTAATATGTCTTATGAAAGCACTTATTTTCAAATATTGGCAGATGAATCTTCCAATTTTTTTGAATTTGAAATTATAAATAACGGCTCTACATTAATTTTAACTGATTTGTTAGGAGCGAGATTAATTTATGGTGATACCACATTATCCATTGAAGAAAATAATATGGATAATTTAAATATTTCAATTAGGAAAAATCCCGTAGAAAATCAATTGAGATTAGATTTTAATAATTCTTTACTCACTAATAATATTGAATATCAGATCTATTCCATTGAAGGTAAACTCATAAAATCTTCGGATTTGAAACACAATACAATTAATGTAGAATATTTAAATTCTGGCATTTATTTTATCCACTTCCTTAGCATTGGTAAAAGAAAATCTATTATAAAATTCTCAAAAAAATAAAGCCTCAAGTAAATTGAGGCATTTTATTAATTTAAACCTGTTATAAAACAGATTGTTTATATATATTATATCTTAATCCCAACACCAAATTGCATCACGTGATTTTTAGCTCTTGAGTCCGTAAGGTCTTCATCTAAAATATTAGTTATTCCGTAAGAGTATCTAGCATCTACAAAAATTTCGCTGGTAATCATATATTCTACACCTGCCACTCCAGAAAATGTGAAAGTTGCAAATGCATCTTCATTTTTCCAAGTCTTTAGAGCTACTTGTGGACCACCACCAATAGTTAACCTGTCACTCAATGCAAATCTTAGTTGAATAGGCATTTGAATATAATCCGCTCTTATGGACTCATCTTTCCCACCTTCTGCAGACCATTGTAATTCTGGCATTAAAGATATGATATCGGATAAATTAAACTCTACAAAACCACCAAAGGCAAAGCCATTTCTATGTTGGTTTTCAAAATCGGTATCTGGTTCAAAATCTAAATTTGAAACATTCAATGCACCTCTAATACCATATTTAATATCTTGGGAAAAGCCCAAAGAGGTTAAACAGACTAATGCTAAAGCGAGTAAATTTCTTTTCATAATTATTTAATTTGAGGTCTTTAATATAATTTTTTTTGATTCTATTTTATAGACAAATATAGATTTTTATGAGAAATAATGGTTTGAACAACTATTTTATGTATCTACTCTATATATTGTTTTGTAATAAATACAGTTTTTATAATACCATTATAGAGACCTTATTTTTGGCAGGCATAGATCTTTTTGATCTAATTAACTCATTGTATTTTCAAATAGGTTACGCCATTTCTCGTAGATGATTTCTGGAGATAAGCGCTGAATATTTTCTTTTGCTTTTTTTCCCATAGACACTCTAACTTCAGGATTTTCTATTAGGTACATAAGAGATTCTGCAAACTCATCGGTATTACCGACCTCAACATGAATCCCATCTTCGTTATGATTAATTAATTCATTTATGCTACAAGGGCATTTAAATGCAACTGCCGGAACTCCACAGGCCATACACTCTAACAAAACTAGAGGAAAACCTTCAAAACGAGATGATAATGCATAGATGGAAGATTCTAAATAAACGTCTGCAATATTTGTTACAGGATCATGAAAGTTCACACTATCTTGTATATTATAAGCTTCTGCAAGTTTTAACATATTTTGGCTATTTGTTTTTTTTCCATATATCTCTAATGTCCAGTCTTTGTGCTTTTCCGACACTTTTACCCAACTCTTTAACAATAAGTCAAAACCTTTTTGTCTTGCATGTCTTCCCACGGCCAAAACTTTTTTATTCTCTAGTTTTGCAGCCCGATCTGGCAGAAAAATCAAAGGGTTATTTATAATATTTATATTTTTTAAATAAGACCACTCTCTACTATGGTCCTTTGATAAAACTACTACTTGATCAAATCTTTTTCCTCCATAATCTAAAAGTATTTTTTTATAAAAATCTTTCATCTTATCTAAAATAGAATTTGAAGTTTTAACGAAATTCACCATCTTAGAGTTGTGCCTCTCGTATATATACAAATACTTTTTATTTAGAAAATAAGGAAAATAGAGAGCAGAAACATCGTCAATACAGATAATGACATGAGTAGGCTGAAACTCGTTTATTATAGTATTGATGCTTTTTAGTTTCCCTAAAATAGTTTTATTCTTTTTTGTTATATCAAAGATTGAAATATTTTTATTGTAAACGAAAAAGGGTGTTATGTCTGTATCTTTCTCATTAATGACTATAATCCCAACTTCATAATTAAATTTTTCAATAAAATAATCTGTTTTTAAGGATAAAATTCTTTCAACACCAGAGGTACTATTTATCCTATTAACAACATAAAGTAACTTCATCTAAAAGGTTTATTATATATAACTTAACTGAGAGCCAATATAATGACAAAGGTTATTAAGTGGCAAAAACATAAGTTTAAATACAGATATTAGCCTACGTATAGCTTTTAACCGTCTCATAGTAGATACTTTTAATAATACCATCAGAAAGTCCTATTTTAGGAACATAAATATCCTTGGCACCACTCCATTTCATCGCAGATAGATAAATACGAGTAGCTGGAATTATCACATCTGCCCTATCTTGATTTAGATTGAGTTTAGTAATACGTTCTTCGTAGGAGTAATTCTGAAGCATTTTGTAATAATTGGTCAAGTAAAAATAGGTTAATGGCTTCCCTAAATCTTTACCAGAAATTTTAAAAATCTTATTAATATTTCCACCAGAACCAATAAGCTCTAATTTATCGTACACCTTTGTGTTGTCTTTTATCCATTGCTCTAATTCAGCCCAAATTTCATTCTTTACAATGTCATTCAAAAGCCTAACAGTACCAATTTTAAATGATTTTGAAATGACTTTTGTTCCGTTATGGATTACTGAAAATTCTGTACTGCCTCCACCAACATCTACATAAAGATAGGTTTTATTTGGATCAATAAAAGTATTTAAGTCTGTAGCTGCAATAATCGTTGCTTCCTCTTCACCATCAATAATATCTATATTTATACCACTTTCTTCTAAAATTATTTTAGACAAGTTGTCACTATTTTTGGCTTCTCGCATTGCTGATGTGGCACAGGCTTTGTAACGTACCACTTCATGTGAATCCATTAAAAGACTAAAAGCTTTCATGGTATCTATCATTCGTTTTTGGTTATATTCTGAAATTTCACCTTTTAAAAATACATCTGCTCCAAGTCTAATAGGTACACGTACCAAAGAGTTCTTTTTAAAAATTGTAGGATTATCTTCTTGTTCTATGATGTTAGAAATTAGTAATCTTACGGCATTAGAACCAATATCTATGGCTGCGTATTTTTTTATGTTCAGCATAATTATTTCTCTAATTTTTTTAGGTAATAATCGTACGTGGCAAATTGGGCACGGACTTTTTCTTTATTGTTAGTACGGTAGTTATTATCTTGGGCTTCATTTATTACTCTCGCTTTTACGTTGTCCTTCCAAGATATTTCATATAAATCTTGTAACTCCTTTTTAATATCCTCATCATAAATAGGGCAACTAACTTCTACACGAGTATCTATGTTTCTGGTCATCCAATCTGCTGAAGAAATATAAATTTTGGGATTTTCATTATTTGAAAATATATACAGCCTTGTATGTTCTAAAAATTTGTCGATAATACTAATTACTTCAATATTCTCACTCATGCCTTTCACTCCTGGCACCAAACAACAAAGCCCTCTAACGATCATCTGTATTTTTACACCAGCTCTACTGGCTTCGTAAAGTTTATCTATCATTTTATAGCTACTGATGCTATTCATCTTCAGCTTTATATACGCTTTTTTTCCGTGTTTGGCATTTTCAATTTCTTGGTCTATTAAGCCAAATAATCTGGATTTAGTATAATGAGGTGAGGTTATAATATGTTTATACCTGTAAATTTTATAATTGACCTCAAAGAAGTTAAAGACCTTATTTACATCTTTTAATAATTTAGAATCAGAAGTTAACAATGTGAAATCCGTATAAATCTTCGCTGTTGACTCATTAAAGTTTCCTGTACTAACAAACCCATAACGCTGCAGCCTGTCTCCTTCTTCGCGCTCAATAACACACATTTTACAGTGTACTTTTAGACCAGTTACACCAAAGAGCATATTTACTCCTTCATCTTGCATTTGTTCTGCATAATTGATGTTTGCTTCTTCATCAAAACGTGCTCTCAACTCAATTGAAACTGTTACTTTTTTTCCGTTTTTAGCTGCATTTATCAAAGAGCTTGCAACGTGGCTTATTTGCGCCAATCTGTAAATGGTAATCTTTATGGTTTTGACTTTTGGGTCTAAAGCCGCCTCTCTCAAAAACTTAACGATATAAGAAAACGTATGGTAAGGCTTGTAAATTAAGTAATCTTTTTTAGCAATGGTTTTAAAGATACTTTCCTCTAAACTTAATCCTTCTACCGGTAATGGTATAATTTTTTCGTAGAGTAAATCTGTTCTTCCCAAACTTGGAAAACCCATGTAATCACGCCTGTTATGATACCTACCTCCTGGTATAATACTATCTTTTGAGTCAATTCCCATTAAATTCAATAAAAAATCCAATGTGTCATCATCAATACTTTTGTCATATACAAACCGAACTGGTTCACCACTCTGCCTATCCTTTACACTTTCTGATATTTTTGAGATGAAACTTTTACTCAAATCACTATCAAAATCGAGTTCACCATCACGCGTAATTTTAATCATGTGAGCCGTAATACTATTGTACTGAAAAATATTGAAAATATCATCTAAACAGTAGCGAAGCAAATCATCTAACATAATGATATAATCAGAATCTCCTCTACTTGGCAATACAATGAATCTATCCATTGCTTTTGATATTTCTATCAATGCAAAACGATCTTTGCCAGTGTGGTTAGACATTTTAACAGTTAGGTAAGCTGCACTATCTTTAAGCTCTGGTATGGCTACATCTTCGTTTAAAACAATGACTACTAAAGCCTGACTTATTTCTTGATAGAAATAGGTCTTTATAAAATCATGGTGCTCAGCTTCTATTTTGGTTTCATTAACCACAAAGATCTTTTCTTCTTTCAATTCTGTATGAATAGCATCCAAAATCTCAAGACTCTCTGTTTGTTGATTAATTACAATTTGAGTTATTTCTTTTAAAAGATCACCTGCCTTTATACCACCAAGCTCACTTTTAGCTCCTTTACCGGCTTCATAAATACGTTTTACAGTGGCATATCTAACTTTAAAAAATTCATCTAAATTATTTGAAAAAATACCGAGAAACCTAAGACGTTCTATAAGTGGTACATTTATATCCGCAGCTTCCTGAAGGACACGTGCATTAAACTGTAACCAACTTAATTCTCGGTTAACATATACATTTTTGTCTTTTGTCATTAGCGTAATTCCTTTGGAATTATTATAAGTTTTGTAACACCTTTTTTTAGATCTTTCCAATCTTCAATTTCAAAATCTATTTTTACCAATCCACTTGTAGGAAGGTTATCCATATAAGCAGTCCCAAATATATTGGAAATAGATGTGAAAGCATGATTATGACCGAAAATCATTACTGAATCTAAATCATTATTTAAGGATTTAATAAAAGTGATGACGTTTTCATCACCAAAATCATAAAGATTATCTACAATGGTAACTTCATTTATATCCAAACCAACATATTTTGAAAATATTTGGCAAGTAGTATAAGCTCTTTTAGCTGGACTGGAAAATACTTTATCTACAGACAAATTGTATGTTAAATACTCATTAGAAACTAACTTTGCATCATTCTTACCTCTTGATTTTAAGGGTCTTTCACGATCGGTTACATCATATTTCCAAGAAGATTTTGCATGTCGTACCAGTGTAATAGATTTCATAATTTATCGATTAAATGCATTATTTTTCGACAAAAGGTTGCATATTTCCGTTTTAACGAGTATTTTGCCGCTTTAACTCAAATGTTTGTTTATGATTTAAGTTATAAGTTCTTTTGTTATCGTAAATTTAATGTAAATGACCCCAAATCAAAAATATATTAATCCATACATTGTTTCATTTACATATTTTTACACTTCCCTCTATATTTTTAAAGAACAATTGACATCGTTATTAAATAACCTATAAGTAATTGGTTGCATTACCGTAATCATAAACTTTAGTTGATTTAAAACGACTTAGACATTATTAGTTATTATGTATATTATGAGAAAAAAATACAATTGTATTTCTGTCGTAAACATAACTAAAGCTATAACTATAGCCCTCTTTGTTATTTTACCTAGCCTACTAATTGCTCAGCAATCGCCTTCAATCCAGTCAGGTGTTACTTTTCAGTGGTCTGATACCCAAAACAACTTAAGCGACCCAGCTACTATTGAATCCGTAACCATAAACGGCACAATGTACAATACATTTGTAGTGCCTACAAGTTATGAACTTACGCGCTTAGGTCCTGATGGAAATGGCCCTAACAGAATAATAAGAAATGGAAATAACACAGGCGGCAATAGCAACTCTGCTAATTGGAATAGTAGAGCTACTGATGCTTTTCAAGATAAAAACTTGAACCATTATTTTTTTGCAAATCCAAATGGTAGAAATATTTGTTTAGATTTTGAAGCAGCAGAAACTACAGATGCACAAAAGCAAACTATTTTTTATAACCCTTCTATTCCTTCAAATGAAGGTGGAGTTTTAGCCGTAACAGAAAGAGGTGGTAATAACTGCTTCTACATAGAAATATGGGGAACACCTGTAGGAGGTGGTCCAGAACAAAAATTAGGAGAGACCTTTGTTAGAAATGTTGGTGATTACCGTAATAATTGTGCTTTTGGTGTACCTGCAAATGGCTCTGATTATTGGAAATCTGGCCGATGTAATGAAAATGGTCAAACTATTGGTATCGGATTGTTTTACCTTAGTGATATTGCTCCTATTGGATCAAAAATCACCAAAATAGTTTTTTGTGCAGCAACAAGAGATCATGGTGATGGTAAATTTTTTCTACTACAAAAATATGCTGTAGATCAACAAGACACACAGTGCTTAAACACTACATTTACTGGTGATGTTCGTGTTGCAAATAACGCACCTGAAAATTCAACTTATAATATTACATCACCACCAACTGTACCAGGTGAATCGTTCACTTTTAACTCAGACGGAACATTTACTTACGTTCCATCTGCTGGTTTTGTTGGAGATGTTGTATTTGAATATGAAGTATGTTTACCTGAACCAAATACAAGTGTTTGTGATCAAGCTACAGTAACTTTAACATATGTTCCTGAGCCTCCTTCACCTGAAATAGATGTCAGTTGTAGTTCCACAAACAATTTTATGATTTCTGTAACAACCCCTTTAGGTGAAGAATATGAATACTCATTAAATAACGGAACTTACCAAGCTTCACCAGATTTTACTAATTTGAGTGAAGGCTCTTACACATTAACAGTTAAAAACAAATACACTACTTGCGAAATAGAATACCCAAACAATCCTTTCACCTTAACAAATCTTGAGCTTGCAGGAACAACGACTGATGTAATTTGTAATCCTGATACAACTGGAGCTATTGATATAACAGCTTCAGGAGGAGCTCCGCCCTATAGTTACTCTTGGAGTAATGGTGCAACCACTGAAGATCTTACCAATATTGCTGCTGGCACTTATACAGTAACAGTTTCTGACAGTAATGATTGTCCTATAAGTAAAGAGTTTACAATTAATCAACCAACATCGCCACTATCATCAACGATAAGTAAAATAGATGTTTTATGTAATGGTGATAATTCAGGTGAAATAGATTTAACTATTGAAGGTGGGACACCTCCATATTCTATCTTATGGAATACAAATTCATCAAGTGAAGATTTAAGTGAATTGGCAGCTGGCAATTATAATGTAACTATAACAGATGCAAATAATTGTTCAACCACAAATCAAACCACAATTGAGCAACCTGCAACAGCTTTATCGGGTACAGCGACAAATATCAATAATGTAGATTGTAGCGAAAATTTAAATGGTAGTTTTACCATTGAGGCTTCCGGTAGCACAAGTCCATATATTTATTCTATAGATAACGGAAACACCAATCAATCAAGCAGCTTATTCGAAAATTTAACAGCTGGCAGTTATACTGTATTAATCACAGATGCAAACGGTTGTACATTTACTGTGAACTCCGAAATAGACATTGACGATACAGAGAACCCTCAAATTTCAATACCTCTAGCGATTACGATTGAAGGATGTAGTGTTTCTGAGATCAATACCACCAATGCGTTATTTGAATATAGTGAAACCCAATCTGCTGATGTTCAAACCATTTTCGAATCAAATTCAGAATATAATACTTCTGATGATTCTAATATTCAAAGCATAACTTACATAGATACAGTAACTTCAAGTGATAGTTGTCCAATCACTGTTGATAGAACTTTTACTGTAACTGATAATTGTGGGAATTCAGCATCAGCAATTCAAACGATCACAATCCAAGATACTACAGCACCTAACTTATCTATTCCTGCTGATGTAACTATTGAATGTTCCGAAGAAGAATCCAGTACAAATACAGGTGAAGCAACTGGTTCTGATACCTGTAGCACAGTTACTATCACACAAAGCGATGATGAAACTTCTGCCTGCGGAAACACTAAAACCATTGTTAGAACCTGGACCGCAACAGATGAATGCGGCAACACTACTTCTGCAGATCAAACTATTGTTGTAGAAGATACAACACCACCTATTATTACTATTCCAGTGGACGTTACCATTGAGTGTGGTGAAGATGAATCTAGTGAAAATACAGGCTTGGCTAAAGCTGAAGATGATTGTGGAGGTCTAACTATTTCCGAATCTGATGATATTACAGAAACGTGTGGAAACACAAAAATCATCATCAGAACATGGACTGCCGTTGATAACTGTGGTAATTCTATTTCTGACTCACAAACAATTACGGTAGTCGATACAACGTCACCAACATTCACAGTGCCTGCCGATATTACAATAGAATGTGATATTGACGCTACTGACCTTTCCATTACTGGAGACGTTACCAATGAAGCTGACAATTGCGACCCAGACCTTGAAGCCTCTTTCTCTGATAGTGTAGCTGATGGTTCTTGTGACAACGAATCAACAATAACCCGTACTTGGTCGTTGACCGATGCCTGTGACAATATTACAACCTTGGTGCAGACCATTAATGTAATGGATACAACGGCTCCAACATTTACGGTTCCTACAGATATCACAATTGAATGTGATGACGATGCTACTGACTTGAGCATTACTGGAGATGTTACCGATGAAGCTGACAACTGTGACACAGACCTTGAGGCCACTTTCTCTGATAGTGTAGCTAACGGTTCTTGTGACAACGAATCAACAATAACCCGTACTTGGTCATTGACCGATGCCTGTGACAATATTACAACCTTGGTACAGACCATTAATGTAATAGATACAACGGCACCGACAATAAACATTCCTGCCAGCAACATTATTGTTGAATGTGATCCAAATAACAATGGGGAAATACAAGACTGGCTAGACAATAACGGTGGAGCTACAGCATCTGACTCTTGCGGAAACGTTACATGGAGCAATGATTTTAATGGAACTACTTCCGATTGTTCAAATGCTATCGAAGTGATTTTTACTGCAACTGATGAATGTGGCAATACCACAACCACAAATGCTTCCTATTCTATTCAGGATACAAGTGCGCCTAACATTTTAACTCAGGGTTCAGACTTAACAGTAGAATGTGATGGATCTGGAAACACAAATGGACTCAACGATTGGCTCGCCAATAATGGAGGTGCTATTGCTAATGATGATTGTTCTGCATTGATTTGGTCAAATGATTTTACAGAACTTACTGATGAATGCGGAGCTACTGGATCTGCAACTGTAACATTTACGGCTACAGATGCTTGTGGGAATTCAGAAACTACTATTGCTGTCTTCTCTATTGAAGATACAACAGCACCAACATTCAACGAAACCATTGATGCAATCATTGATGTGGAATGTAACAATGTTCCCGCACCAGAAACATTGACCGCTACGGACAATTGTGGCACCGCAACCGTGACCTTCCAAGAAATCAGGACCGATGGTTCGTGCAGCTATCAATATGTACTGGCCAGAACTTGGACGGCTACTGATAGCTGTGGAAACCAAACCGTGGTTACCCAAACTGTGAAAGTAAAGGACTCAACCGCACCAACATTTACTGTACCTGATGATATTACCATTGATTGTGATATAGATCCAAACGATTTAACAATAACTGGTGATGTAACTAATGAAACAGACAATTGTGATGCAGGCCTTGAGGCTACATATTCCGATAGTGTTGCAGCTGGGAAGTGCACCCACGAGTCTGTCATTTCAAGAACCTGGTCTTTAACCGATGCGTGCAACAATACCACAACTTTAGTGCAGACCATAAATGTGATAGATACAATAGTACCAACGTTTACTGTGCCTAATGATATCACTATTGAATGTGATGTTGATGCAACAGATCTGACTATAACAGGAGATGTAACCGACGAAGCTGACAACTGTGACACAGACCTTGAGGCGACTTACTCTGATAGTGTAGCCAATGGGTCTTGTGCTAATGAATTAATAATCACTCGTACGTGGTCATTAACCGATGCTTGTGAAAATTCTACAACATTAGTACAGACAATCAATATAGTGGATACCACCGCTCCCATAATTGACACATCTGCTAATAATATTATAGTGGAATGTGATGGTACTGGTAACAATAGTGAAATTCAAGATTGGGTAGATAGTAACGGTGGAGCGACAGCTTCTGATTCTTGTGGAAATGTAACTTGGAACAACAATTACAATGGAGTCGTTTCCGATTGCTCAAACCCTATCGAAGTAATTTTTACTGCAACTGACGAATGTGGGAATTCATCAACGACAAGTGCAACCTATTCTATTCAAGACACTAATGCGCCTAATATTTCCACACAAGCTTCCGACTTGGTTGTAGAATGTGATGGCTCAGGAAATACAGCCGAACTCAACGATTGGCTTACAAACTATGGTGGTGCAATTGCAAGTGAAGACTGTTCTATCTTGACTTGGTCAAATAACTTTACTGAACTTTCTGATGAATGTGGAGCTACAGGCTCTGCAACCGTAACTTTTACCGCTACAGATGCTTGTGGAAACTCTGAAATTACTATTGGTGTTTTCACTATTGAAGATACAACGGCGCCAACTTTTAATGAAGCTTTGCCTGCTGATGTTGATGTAGAATGTGATGCGGTACCTACCGCAGAAACATTAACTGCTAATGACAACTGTGGTGATGCCACTGTGACCTTCGAGGAAACAACAACTGCTGGTGTTTGTGACAACGCTTATACTTTAACAAGAACTTGGACCGCTACGGACAGCTGTGGCAATGAAACTGTCCACTCACAGAACATAAACGTGACGGACACTTCTGCACCAACCTTTAACGAGAGCCTACCTGTTGATATTGATGTGGAATGTGATGCCGTGCCTACTGCAGAAATATTAACAGCTTCAGATAATTGTGGTGATGCCTCTATAGAGTTTGAAGAGGAAATAATAAATGGAACGTGTATGGGTGACTTTATTATTACTCGCACATGGACTGCTATTGATAGTTGTAATAATGAAACTGTTCATACTCAAATTATAACAGTTCAAGATACAACTGCACCGACTATTGTTGTCCCTGACGGTGAAGATGTAGCTTATGATGAAACTATTACTGTTTCATGTGATGAAATTCCAGAAGTACCAGAATTGGTTTTTGAAGACACTTGTTCTAATGATATGGAAGTAACGTTCAATGAAGATTCTACACAAACCAATGATTTTGAAGATTATCAAATTATAAGAACATGGTATGTTGTTGATGACTGTGATAATGAAGCTGTATTTACTCAGACTATAAATGTTGAAATCAGCAACATAATAAATGCCTTTGATGCTTCACGTTGTGTACTAGATTCAGAATTTGATTTATTCGACTTATTATCAGGTGACTTCAATATGAACGGCACATGGAGTGTTATTTCTGGTGACGCCTCTCTTAATGGAAGTTTCTTTGACCCTTCAGACGTTGAAATAGGCATGTATACTTTTATGTATAGCATTACTGAAGGACCTTGTCCTAAAGAGGTTGAAGTCAATGTAACTATTGATGATGATTGTGTTGTATTGGCTTGTGGTAAAGATGATGTCATTATCTCAAAAACCGTAACTGCAAACGGAGATACATTTAACGATTTCTTTACCGTTGGAGGTATTGATCAGTGTGGATTTGTAATTGAGTTACAAATATTCAATCGTTGGGGAGCTAAGATTTACGAGTCCAGAAATTACCAAAATGATTGGAACGGTGACGCTCATGGATCTTCTGTAGGAAGTTCTGGAAAAGTCCCTACAGGAACTTACTATTATGTTATTAATTTAAGAAATAGTGGATTAGAGCCTTTCGCAGGTCCTATCTACGTAGCAACTAAATAAACTTAACCGATGAAATTATCAAAATTTACAGGTATTGCAATAGTTTTACTGAGCGCATCGTCTGCTTTTGCACAGCAGTTGCCTCAGTTTACGCAATATATGTTTAACACTATCTCTATAAATCCTGCTTACGCTGGTAGTAGGGAAACCTTTAGCGCAGTTGGCTTACACAGAAGTCAATGGGTTGGTTTAGAAGGTGGTCCGGAAACGCAGACCTTATCTTTACATACTCCATTAAGGAACGAAAAAATTGGTCTCGGACTTTCATTTATAAATGACAAGTTGGGTTATGAAAATTTCTCATATATCTATGGAGATTTTTCATACACAATTCAAACTGGTGAAAATACAAAGCTTGCTTTTGGTATTAAAGGTGGTTTTACGCATTATAACTTAGATGAAGAGCTTTTAAATGACCCATCTGTAACAAGTGACCCATTTTTTAATGATGTTTCAAATCGTTGGAGTCCTAATGTTGGTGCTGGTTTATATTTGCATTCTGATCGTTGGTACATGGGATTATCTGCTCCAAGAATTTTAAATAGTGATTATAACAATGGTGGTGAAGGCAATATAGATTATGTTGCTTTAGAGCGCATTAGTTATTACGTCACTGGTGGCTATGTTTTTGATTTAAGTGAAACAACCAAGTTAAAACCATCTGTATTACTTAAGGCTACAAATGGTGCCCCATTATCTTTTGATGTTTCTGCAAACTTCTTGTTTAATGAAACCTTTTGGATTGGAGGTGGCTATAGAGTTAACCAATCAGCAGCTGCCATAGGCGGAATTGCAGATTTTCAAATATCAAAACAATTAAGAATTGGTTATGCTTACGAATATCCTCTTTCGGATATTAGAGCTTATACCAGCGGAACCCACGAAATATTGTTGATGTTTGAGGTATTTAAAAGTAAACGTATTAAATCACCTAGATACTTCTAAAATGAAAAATAATATGAAAACAAGAATACTAGGTCTCATTGTTATTTTAGTCAGCTCGTTATCTTATTCGCAAACGAAATTAGCTGATAAATTTTTTGAGAATTACAATTATAAAAAAGCTATTGAACTTTACACCAAATCTGTTCAAAAAGGCGATAGTAGCGCTCATACTCTAACACGATTAGGGGATGCTTATTACAATAATTCAAAGTCTGAAGAAGCAGCTTTATGGTATGGTGAAGCTCTAAAGCGACACAATAAAGTTGATGCAGAATACCTTTACAAGTATATCCAATCCTTAAGAAGTACGGGTAACTATAAGGAAGCTGATAAATGGTTTAAAAAGCTTAGTGCTGTACAACAAGGAGATAGCCGTTTAAAGGGCTACAACCCTGATGAAGTAGATATATACGACAAATTAACATCTAAAAATAATGAGATAGTTAGAATTGAAAACCTCCCTTTTAATTCCCAAAATTCAGATTTTGGCTCTTATGTTTCTGATAGTACATTATATTTTTCGTCATCTCGCGGTGACGATAAAAAAGTTTATAATTGGAATCAAGAACCATTTTTAGACTTGTTTCAAGTTAAAATAAAGAAAGAAAATGGCACTATAATCTATTCTGAAATTAATGACATCAACTCAAATGACATCAATACAGAATATCACGAAGCTTCGGTAGCGATAACTAAGGATGGTAAGACCATTTATTTTACAAGAGACAATATTAATAAACGAAACCGATTGTCTTATGATAAAAAAGGGACAACTCACCTTAAAATTTATAAAGCAAACTTAGTTGAGGGAAAATGGATCAATGCAATTGAGTTGCCATTTAATGACAAAGTGTTTTCAACTGGGCATCCTGCTTTAAGTCCTGATAATAAAACGTTGTATTTTGTTTCTGATCGTGATGGCGGAATTGGCCAAACTGATATTTATAAAGTAGATGTTAACGAAGATGGATCTTACGGAAAGCCAGAAAACTTAGGAGAGTCAATAAATACCGAAGGTCGTGAGATGTTCCCTTTTGTAAGTAAGGATAGTACACTTTATTTTTCATCTGATGGTTACTTAAATTTAGGATTATTGGACATTTTTAAATCCAACGTTCTAAAAGGCTACGATGCTGAACCAGAAAATATTGGAGCTCCATATAATAGTGGATATGATGATTTTGCCTACTTTTTAAATTCTGATGCCGAAAGCGGTTATTTTTCTTCAAATCGACCTGGAGGAAAAGGAGGAGATGATATTTATAGTTTTAACAGTGCTATCTGTAAACAAGAAATTACTGGTATAGCTAGAGATAGTGAGACCAATATAATTTTAACAGGTGTTACTGTTAGATTAATTGATGAAACAGGAAAAGTACTCGAAGAAGTCATTACCCAAAGTAATGGAGAATACACCTTTGAGGTAGATTGCGAAAAAACATATACCATAGTTGGCAACAAACCAGATTATAAGGAAGATCAAAAAACTACGACAACCAATAATATACCTGAAACAGTAACTCAAGTTGATTTGGATCTCACACCTTTAATCGTTGATAATCAAATAGTAATAAACCCTATATTCTTTGATTTTGACAAATCGAATATTAGAACTGATGCTGAATATGAGTTAGAAAACATTGTGGATGTATTGCGTAAACATCCTACTATGGTTATTAAAATTGAATCACACACTGACAGCCGAGGAAAAGACAATTACAACCTGAAACTTTCCGATAGACGTGCTAAATCAACTAAAGATTATATTCTTTCACGTGGTATTGACCCAAGCAGAATAGAAAGTTCTATAGGTTACGGAGAAACTCAATTACTAAACAAATGTGCTAACAATGTAGAATGTACTGAAGAAGAACACCAAATGAATAGACGTTCTTATTTCTATATTGTAAAGGAATAACATTCCCCTCAAATTAGTGCAGATCAAGCAAGCTTTTAAAAGGGCTTGCTTGATCTATTTATAAAACGTATTAAACAACTGTTCTACAAGGTTAATATTAAGTTTTTTGTTTGATATTTCTAGTGATTCTACACATAAACCAGCAACGATAGTTGCAATCCGCATACAATTAAGAGTGTTGAAACCTTTAGAATAACCATATAAGAATCCTGAAAAAAAAGCATCTCCTGCTCCATTGGTGTTAACCATCTTAAAATTATCAATAGCATTCACTTCAATCCATCCTTCTTTATAACTCAATGCAGTTGCTCCCTCTTTACCATGTGTGCATACAACAAGTTTTTTGCCTGATTCTATCAGTTTTTCCATAAATGTTCTATAACCTTCAAACTTCTCTGAACTTAAAAATATATTGTCAGCCGCATCTATAAAATCTTGGTGGTAAGGGTTTTCACCGTTATAATCATGTAAATCTGTCCAAATTTCTTTTTTGAGTTTTTTACAAATAGGAATGATATTTCTGCAGTAATCAGAGATATTTATAACCGTAATGTCTGATGTTGCTATATGTTTTTCAATCTTTGAATAATCAATATTTATTTCTTTTGAATTTGGATTAACAAAAATTGAAATTCGTTCTCCTTTTGAATTCAGAATATTTACATGACGCTCAGTACCATTAGGATCTATATCTGCAATTACATTGATATTGGGATGGTCTAAATAAGATAAGACTTTTTCTCCGAAAGTATCTTTGCCGATTAAAGTATGAAATATTATTTCAAAATCTAATTGAGATAAATTTAGTGCTTTTCCAGCTCCTGTGTTTCCGATAGTTTCATTAAAATGACATTGCTGAATTGTTTGGGCTACTGGATTTGGAAATTGATCTAAGGTGATCACAGAATTATATGAAGCACCTCCACAAATAAAAACTTTTTTCATCAACGATTTAGTTTTATTATATAAGCTTTGTTAGCAGCTAAGTCAATAGATTTTAATGATTTGTAATTCTTCTTAGAAATAATATCAATTCCATTTTTATACCCTTTTAAAGACTCTTTGTAATGATCTAAAGGGAAATTGACGAGAGGCTCATTCCCATTATTAATAATAATCATAGTACTTTCATTTTCTAAATACCTGAAATAGACATATACGTTTTCATTATGTGTTGGTTTGTAATGTTTCAATTTACCCGAATGGATTTCTTTAGCATTTTTTCTCCATTTTAAAATGGTCTTTACATAATTGTGAACTTCTGCTTCATCTTTATTTCTTTCCGTTGTATTAAATAGATTTTGTTTATCGTCCTTCCATCCTCCTGGAAAATCCTTTCGTAAGATCCCATCTGGTTTTGAGCCTTCAAAAAGTAATTCATCTCCATAATATAGTTGTGGAATTCCACGTGTGGTCAATAAAAAGGCCATTGTTAATTTAACTTTATCTTTGTTCTTTTTTAATTCGTTAAAGAGTCTTGGCACATCATGGTTTCCATTAAATATTTTATTGTTATTGGGACTTCCATATAAATAATCGTATGCTAAAGTCTCATAAATCCAATAAACTTGGTTTTGCTCTCCAAAAGCCTTTAGCATAGAATAGTATAACGGATAATCACTCACGCTATTAATAATTGGCTGATAACCATCCTTATTAACCACTCCACTATTCCAATAAGATACTGATGCCACATTTAGTTCTGATGTTTCTGCTACCAAATAAAAATTAGGATATTCATCGTACACACGTTTAACCCATCTGGCCATTACATTTTTATCTGGATAAGGATAGGTGTCCATTCTTATACCATCTAATTGTGCATATTCAATCCACCAAATTGAATTTTGAATTAAGTATGTTTCCATAAAAGGATTTTGCTGATTTAAATCCGGAAGATTAGTATCAAACCATCCGTTTGAATGTAAATCTAAATCGCTCTCTGCGCTATATGGATCTGAAATAGATATGTTGGTAAAACTTGAATTTGTATATGTTTCCCACTGATTCAACCAATCTTTAGATGGTAAATCATCCATCCACCAATGCCCAGCTCCACAATGGTTGAAAACTTGGTCCATAATCATTTTCATTCCTTTTTTATGGCAAAGTTCAGTAAGCCTTAAAAAATCCTCGTTTGAACCAAAACGAGTATCTGTTTTATAAAAATCAGATATGCCATAACCATGGTAAGAATATGTAGGCTGGTCATTTTCTAAAATAGGATTCAGCCATAGTGCAGTAACACCTAAATCTTCAATGTATTTGAAATTATCAATAATCCCTTTTAGGTCACCTCCGTGTCTTCCGTCTGGATTATTCCTATTGACTTTTTCAATAGTATCCTCAGTTGAATCGTTAGAAGCGTCTCCATTGGCAAAACGATCTGGTGTAATTAAATACATAACATCTGAACCATTAACGGATAGCTCAGAAAAAACTCTGTCGCTTTTTTCTTTTAAAACATACTCATAAAGTAGATCCTGATTATCATCATCTTTGAATATAATATCAAAGGTGCCTGCTTTTGCATATTGATTAATTTCTAAGTCTAAAAAAAGATAGTTGTTGCTTTCTAACCGTGTGATACTTTTTAATTCAATTCCTTCATGGTTTATAAAAGGTTTGGCATTACTTATATTTTTACCATATACTAATAATTGAAGCTTTTTGTTTTTAAAACCAACCCACCAATTTGGTGGTTCTACTCTATCTAATTCAATATTTTGCGCAAAACAAAATATTGAATTAATTACCATTAAAAACACCACAATTTTTTTTATAATACTGTAATACATAATCTCTGATTTTTTAAAAAGTGAAGTACTATATTACATTTTGATATTTAAGACTGCAATAATCTTATACAAACAACAGTTTATCCATTACTTAAAAAATAGATTTTTATTTATTTAACTTTTCTGTTTCTAAATTATTAGGGAAGTCTTTGTTTTATGTATTCTGCAGTTTGTATAAAACAAGTGGTTATTTGTATATAATTACCTGTAATTAATACTATGTTTTAGAATTTTGAATATATTTTTACCATTCAATGAAACATTTAATTACAAACGCAGCATCTAATAAACCTTTAAGACATTTGGCATATTGGTGCTCTTATGTATTATTTTTTACGCTAATATGGGGAACTTATGATGGTAACTACATTAAAAATTTATTGATACAATTGTTTGGGTTACCCTCTAGAATTATATTGGTGTACATTACCATCTACTATTTGTTTCCAAAGCTATTTGAAAAGAGACACTACCTTAAGTTTGTTATGTACTACATATTATTATTGGTTTTAGTCAGTCTCTCTATTCAAAGACCAACGATGCTTTATTTTATACAACCCAACTTTCTACCTGATTGGCAAAATTCAGCATTTTTTAAGATTACAGAGATTACAAATACCGTTTTAGACGTAAATTTAGCTATAATAATACCTTTAATTTATACAATTGTTAAACGTGACAAAACCATAAAGGAAAAGGTTATTGAGTATGAAAAAAATGAGAGTTCACATACGTCAATAAAAAATGCTTTTATAAATTTTAAAGTAGAAAAGACTATTATAAAAGTTAACTTAAAAGACATTATTTATATTGAAAGTCTTAAAAATTATATAAGGGTTAATATGGTAAATGAAAATATTGTTGTTTACAAAAGTATTTCAGCCCTACAGAAAGAATTACCACCCTCAAAGTTTTTAAGAATCCATAGATCTTTTATTATAGGTATTGATTATATAGAATCGTTTTCCCCTTCTAAATTAGCAGTAAACAAAACTGAACTTCCAATAGGAAGAAAATATAAGGACGAAGTTAAGCGTTCATTAAATTACAAATAAAAAAAAGCCACAATAAATGTGGCTCTTAGGGGCTATTAATCAATCAACTTTTATAGCGGTTTAACGCTTAATGAAGATATTGGTAAAATACCATTTACCTTCACTATTTTGTTCGGCAGAAATATCAAAATCTGTAAAATCTCCTTCTATATTATCTCTATGGCTTGGACTATCCAACCACGCATTTACTACAGATACAGCAGAACTAAAACCATAAGCCACATTTTCTGAAACAATATTGGCAGAGGCATTAGCCTGTAAACTTTCTTTTCTTAAAAAGAAGTTATCATGGGACACTCCGTTTACTTCTATCATATAATCTGTATGCGTGTAAGCTACGGCTTTAACAGTGTTATGTTCATTCAATGTATTTAATCCACTATTAATTCTGTGAGCATTTATAAGCTCCATAATTTCTATTTCAATTTGTTTTGCTTGAGGTGCAACCGGAACTTCTATTGAGTTAATCTCCTCTCCAGCAGAATCTGTTGAGCAAGATGTAAAGCCTAAGAAGGCAATAAGAGCTAAAAATGGCAGGAGTTTAGTAACTTTCATAAGTAGGTTATTTAGGTTTGGGATTACTAATCTAATAACCTACTTATTAAAAAAAAAAGAAATACCTATAAATTCGATGAAATACACGCATTTTATCGATTTTTATTGCAAAACATCGATGAAATGCATGTTAGGACTAAATTTTAACACCTTTAGACGTCTTAAAATGTATTTAATCGAGAATCAAAAAATATAGGATTAGGGAGATAATCGATCAATTTTCCAATCAAAATCATCATTAAATGTATAGCGTATTCTATCGTGTAATCTGTTAGGTCTGCCTTGCCAAAATTCAACTTCAATTGGTTTTACAATAAATCCTCCCCAAAAATCTGGTCGGTCTATGGTTTTGCCTTCATATTGTTTTTTCAACTCATTAAGTTTTGTTTCAAGCACTTCTCTACTTTCTATCACATTACTTTGATTAGATACAATGGCTCCGAGCTGGCTTCCTCGCGGACGTGACTTAAAATAATCATCACTCATACTTTCTGGTATTCTTTCGGCTTTTCCCTTTATAATAATTTGCCGTTCTGCAGCATGCCAAAAAAAAGACATACAAACATTTGGGTTTGCTCCAATTGCTTTTCCTTTTTCACTATTATAATTTGTATAAAAAATGAAACCTTCATCTGTATATTTCTTCAACAATACTACTCTACTTTTTGGGAAACCATCTAGGCCAATAGTGGAAACAGTCATGGCATTGGTTTCGTCCACATCAAAATATTCGTCAACTTCATTAAACCAATTTCTAAATAATTCTATTGGTTTTTTTGGTACATTATCTAGCAGTAATTCACCTTTATCATAAGATTTTCTGTAATTCCCCTGTCTCTTATACACATCTCCGAGCCCACGAGACCGAGGCTGATCTCGTA
>CAJXVG010000029.1 GCA_913061495.1 uncultured Winogradskyella sp. | reverse complement strand
AGCGTCAGATGTGTATAAGAGACAGGAAAATAAATATGAAAAATAAAATATTAACCTTGTTGGTCGTTTTAAGCTGTTACGCATGCTCAGACAATAGCAACACTATACTTGAAGCAAAATCACCTAACTCAAAACTAATTATAGACTTTAATGTAAATAATGAAGGCCAACCATTTTATAGTGTAAAATTTAATAACAAAGTTATTGTTGATACATCTTATTTAGGCTTCGATTTTGTGAATGTAGAATCTCTTTCAAAAAATTTCAAAATAACAAAGACATCCACACAAAAATTCAATGAAACATGGCAAATGCCTTGGGGAGAGCAATTAGATGTGGTAAATCATTATAATGAATTAAAAGTGGAGTTAGAAGAAGCCACAGATGCAAAAAGAAAACTTAACATCATTTTTAAAGTTTACGATGACGGTCTTGGTTTTAGATACGAATTTCCTGAACAAGAAGGTTGGACAGAAGCCTTGATTAAAAACGAAAATACCGAATTCAACTTAACAGAAGATTATAAAACCTTTTGGATTCCTGGAGATTGGGATATTTATGAGCATTTGTACAATACCACTAAACTTTCGGAAATTGATGCATTGCAGTACGCTAACCATAAAAATCTTGCTCAAACCTATATTCCTGAAAACGCCGTAAATTCACCTGTAACATTAGTAGGTGAGGATGGTATTCATTTAAGTTTTCACGAAGCTGCTCTATTGGATTATTCAGGGATGACCTTAAAAGTAGATACTGACAATTTGGATTTAAAAAGTAACCTCGTAGGTTCAGAAAACACAGATTACAAAGTAAAACGTAGCCTACCATTCCATACACCTTGGAGAACCATTCAGATTGCAGATAATGCGCCAGATTTAATTGAGTCTAAACTCATTGTTAATCTTAATGAGCCTAATAAATTAGGTGATGTTTCTTGGTTTAAACCTATGAAATACACAGGAGTTTGGTGGGAGATGCACTTAGGTAAATCCTCATGGGATTATGGAATGACACAAGATATGAACACGTGGACAGACGGAGGAAAATCCCATGGCAAACATGGCGCAAACACAGAAAACGTAAAACGTTTTATTGACTTTTCTGCTAAAAATAATATAGGAGGTGTTTTAGTAGAAGGCTGGAATACAGGTTGGGAACATTGGATTGGTTTTGAGGATCGCGAAGGAGTATTTGATTTTATAACACCATATCCAGATTACGATATTGACGAAGTTGTTCGCTATGGAAAGGAAAAAGGTGTAGATATTATTATGCACCATGAAACTTCAGCAGCAACTGAAACTTACGAAAAACAACAAGACACAGCCTATGCCTTAATGAAAAAATACGGTATGCATGCTGTAAAGTCTGGTTATGTTGGCAAAATACTTCCTAAGGGAGAATACCATCATGGGCAATATATGGTAAATCAATACAACAATGCAGCCATTAAAGCAGCTAAGTACGAGGTGGCAGTTAATGCTCACGAACCTATTAAAGCAACTGGCTTACGTAGAACATATCCAAATATAATTTCGCGCGAAGGCTTAAGAGGTCAAGAATTCAATGCTTGGTCGAGTGATGGAGGGAACCCTCCAGAACATCTGCCAATAGTGGCTTTTACTAGAATGCTTTCTGGTCCAATTGATTACACGCCAGGTATTTTCAATATTAAGTTTAATGAATACAAAAAAGATAACCAAGTCAATACTACCATTGCCCAACAATTGGCATTATATGTAGTTATTTATTCTCCTGTTCAGATGGCAGCAGATTTAGTAGAGCATTACGAGGCTAATCCTAAACCGTTACAATTTATAAAGGATGTTGGTGTAGATTGGGAAGAAACCAAAGTGTTAAATGGTGCAGTAGGAGATTACGTTACCATTGCAAGGAAAGAGCGTGGAACAGAAAACTGGTTTGTTGGTGGTATTACAGATGAAAACTCTAGAAACATTGAAATATCATTCGATTTTTTAGATGAAAATTTAGATTATGAAGTAACTATTTATAAAGATGGTGAGAACGCACATTGGAATGATAACCCTTTAGATATTTCAATAGAAAAAATTAAAATAAACCACCATAGTAAACTAGTCGTAAGTTTAGCCGAAGGAGGTGGTTTTGCCATTAGCTTGAAGAAAAAGTAATTTTAATAAACTATTTAATACTCTAAAAGTAAGATTTTCCACGTTTTAACGACTGTTATAATATTCGTAACTTTACATAAACCAAAAGCTTACAGTGGATATAAACGATAATTTAGAGTCTCCCTTTCATATTAAGGTGAGTTTCAATAAACTACTTAATCAATATGATAATTTAATTCATAATGATGAAGATTTTATTGCAGCCAATGCACGTCGTGTTCTTAATATAGCGGAAGAAAACCCGATACTTCGAGAAGGTTTTAGCGATCTATCTTTACTTATGACTTATGAGCCTGAAATCCAAGGAATATTACAAGACACATTTAACCCAATATTGACAAAGAACGAAATTAAGGCCGCATCAATTCCTTTTCACGATGTGCTTTTTAATATATCTGATCGTTTTAAGCAAATAATAAAAACTGCTGGTGATGATTTTGAATTAAAGATTAGAAACATGCCAACTGACGATGTTTATATAGTGTCATGTACTATAATATTGAGTTCTTGTTATGATTTTAATCTTAATTATAAAAGACCATTCTTATACGAAATTCCTGATGCAAATGGTATTATGCGTTATTATAAAATCCTTTATAATGCAGATTTTATTGAAATTACACCAAACCAAAAAGCACCTAAAATAACACAAGAAGACGTTTATGAATTATTAGATAATTTTGAAAACATTGAACTATGGAAAGAAAAATTCCCTCCAAATAGTTACGACTTTAAAGGGTTTGTGATTTCCAATATTTTTGATGTTACAGATGACCAATCTATTTCTAATATAAAATCTTCATTGATTGGTGAAGGAAAAAGAAAAGACGAAAGTTTTATGCAAGACTTTCAAGAGATTTTCCGGTCATTGTTAGGATTAAAGAATATCAGCGTTGGCTTTTCTATCTATGATAAAGAAAATGATAGTTTTGAGCGTGTACATGGAGCAGGAATGTATAGTTACTTACTCAGAGATTTGGACACTGCTAAATGTTCTGATGCTTTGTGCCAGTGGTCTTATGATAGATTATTGACTGAAAAGAAATATTTTTCAGTTTCTGATGTAGATAAATCATACGATGCTTCAACCGAAAATAAAATGCCTCACATCAAAATATTACATAATCAAGGTATTAAAAGTGCCATTTTTGCACCTATTGCAAATGAATATGGACTAATGGGTATTTTAGAGATTGTATCAGAAAAACCAAAGGTTTTAAACAGTGTCAATGCTAATAAACTGGTAGATGTTATGCCGTTTATTGTGTCTGCTGTTGAACGTTCTAAGAGTGAGGAAGAGAACTTAATAGAGGCGATAATACAAAAAGAGTGTACCTCAATACACTCAAGTGTTCATTGGAGGTTTGTACAAGAAGCCAGAATATTTATAAGAACAAAACAAGCTAGTGAGGAGATTCCTATATTTAAAAAAATAGCATTTGATAATGTATTTCCCTTATTTGGTCAAATTGATGTAAAAGGATCATCAGATGCAAGAAACACTGCGGTACAAAAGGATTTGGCACTGCAGCTATCATTGGCCAAAAAAATTTTAGAAAAAACATTAGCTTATGAATACTTACCAATTTATGAGCAGGTTAAGTTTCAGCTATCCGAGTATCATTCAAATTTAGAATCTAATTTTAAAGTCGATAGCGAACATGAAATAACCATGTTTTTAAAACATGACGTAAAACCTGTTTTAAAGTTGATTTCTAAAAACCATAAAGATTTCAAGGAAGAAATTGCAGATTATTTCAATAAAATAGAAGAGGATTTAGGAGTTATTTATTTTTATAGAAAGCATTATGACGATACCGTGAAGCTTATTAATAGAAATATGTCTACTTATCTCGATGAGAGACAGGTTGAGGCTCAAGAAATGTATCCACATTTTTTTGAACGGTTTAAAACGGATGGAGTAGAACATAATATGTACATTGGAGAATCCATTACAAAAGAGCATAGCTTTAACCCTATATATTTATATAATTTAAGACTTTGGCAGCTTCAGATAATGTGCGAGATGGAAAATGCTTATTACCAAAACCAAAATCAATATCCTATTGCCTTGGATGTAGCATCAATGATTTTGGTGTTCAACCAGCCTTTGTCTATAAGGTTTAGAATGGACGAAAAACGTTTTGATGTTGATGGTACTTATAATGCGCGTTACGAAGTAGTAAAAAAGCGGGTTGACAAAGCATTTATAAAAGGAACTGAAGACCGTATTACGGAAAAAGGTAAATTAACAATTGTTTATTCCCAGAAAGAGGATGAGGAAGAGTATGTAAAGTACATAAAATTCTTACAGTCTAAACACCTTTTAGACGAGCATTTAGAATTTTTGGAATTAGAAGATTTACAAGCTATCACTGGCTTAAAAGCATTACGAGTAGGCATACTTTACCATAATGATAAAGATGACAAAAACTTTTACACCTATAATGATTTAATGGAAACCATTAAATCTTAACCAAAACAAGAATAAGTATCGTTTGGGTTTGGGTTTATAAGTTGAGCCTGTGGTTCAGGCTCTAAAACAGTGTCTAAATTAGCTCCAGGATTATTTTTTACTGCCACAGCAAAAGCTATAAGCGAAACTATTATACCAATCATAAATACTGTATAAGTAACGCGCAATAACCGATACTTTCTTTCTAATACTTTACCCAAAAAATAAAGGTCTTTAGTTAGCGCTTTGTAAATGTAATCTTTGTCCTTTAACATTTCGGTAATAGCCCATTCAAATTCATCCAACTCCATTTTGTGGAAATTTCCAAAGAAACTCAAATTTACCTTTTGGTTTTTTACATCTTCCTTGGTAAATTCTCCTCGTGTAACATTAGGTCTGGTGGCAATAATAGACATTATCATAGAAATAACGCTAAACACCGTAAATATTACTGTAGGCCATGTTAGGTAGGCATTGGTATCTAATTTTGAAATTAAATTAGCCAATACTACTGAGATAATAATGGCATTTACTGATAAAAGTATATTGGCTTTAGTATCTGCAATATCACTTAGCTTTATATGGTTTCGTAAAGCTGTTCTGTAAAAAGTTTGTACTCCTCGCTGTGGACTTTCGTTTTTGTATTGGGCTTTGTACTTTGCCTTTATTTCTTCCTTTCTATATTTTTTCTTTTGTTTTTTCTTGGCTTTAATAAGACTGGTAAGGTTTTCGCTTTTTTGTTCTTGCCAATTTTTTAAGGCATAATCAGTATAGAACTCATGTTTTTGGGTTAAAACCTTAATGTTTTCATTCCGCCATTCCGGAGCGGAATAAATTCCTCTATTTTCAAGTTCCAACTCTTTTCTTAAAAACTCGCTGGCTTCTTCAAAATATTCTTTTCCAAAATGGGAAGAATCAGCATCTTTAATTATTCTTTCAAGTTGATTAGCTGGTTCTGAATCGAATTTTGTAGCCATTATACAATCAGCCACAGCATCAATAATATCTTCGTTTACATCCTTATCCTTCAAAAATTTGGTCCCAATCCTTACACTTTCCTCTTCGTGATTTTCGTACCCTTTAATATATCCAACATCGTGCAGAAGTGCAGAAAGCTCTAGGATTTTGGCGTCTTTATCACTTACATCCGAATTTTTTATAATTTCTCGCGTACTTTTTAAAACCCGTTCTGTATGCTTGTAGTTATGATAAATAAAAGTATTACGAAGATTTTCTTTCAGAAGGTTAAATACAAACTCTTCTGTTTCCTCAATAAGCGATTTTGACATAGGTGTTTTAATTATTTTGAATATCGTGAAATTACAAAATTTACAAGACTTAACATTTTATTTTAAGTTTTCCTTATGCTGAAATTGTATTTTTATAGATGTAGAATACCACAATATGAAAAAGTGTGGTAAGATGACTTCCAACTATGCAATTACAGATTAACGATACATTTAATAAAGAACTTCCATCAGACCCAAACAAGACAAACACTAGGCGTCAGGTTAAAAATGCCACGCATTCTTATGTGTCTCCCAAGCAACCTACAAAACCAAAATTAATTCATGCCTCTCCAGAAATGGCTAAAGAGCTTGGTATCGACCCAGAGAGTTTTAGCTCTAAAGAGTTTCTTGATGTTTTTTCCGGATCTAAAATCTATCCCAAAACAAATCCCTATGCTATGGCTTATGCAGGTCATCAATTTGGTAATTGGGCTGGTCAATTGGGAGATGGTAGAGCCATTAATTTGTTTGAAGTAAAACACAACGGTAACCTTTGGGCATTACAGTTAAAAGGAGCTGGGGAAACACCATATTCTAGACAAGGTGATGGTTTGGCAGTGTTAAGATCCTCCGTTCGCGAATATCTTTGTAGCGAAGCCATGTACCATTTGGGAGTGCCAACCACAAGAGCGTTGAGTCTTATGCTGTCTGGAGATGATGTGCTGAGGGATATGCTTTACGATGGAAATCCTGAGTACGAAAAAGGAGCAATTGTGTGCAGAACAGCACCAACTTTTATTCGATTTGGAAATTTTGAGTTATTTGCTGCCAGACAAGATACAAAGAACTTAAAACGACTTACAGATTATACCATTCAGCATTTTTACCCAGAGTTGGGAGCACCTTCAAAAGAAACCTATATTGAGTTTTTTAAAGCGGTTTCAGAGCGCACTTTAGAGATGATTATCCATTGGCAACGTGTAGGTTTTGTGCATGGAGTTATGAATACGGATAATATGTCAATTCTTGGTTTAACCATAGATTATGGTCCTTACGGATGGTTAGAAGGATTCGATTTCGGTTGGACACCAAACACAACTGATGCTCAAAACAAACGGTATCGCTACGGAAATCAGCCTAATGTTGGACTTTGGAATTTATTGCAATTAGCCAATGCACTTTTCCCTTTAGTAGAAGAACCAGAACCATTTGAATTGATTCTGAATAATTACAAAACAAATTTTGAAACAAAGACATTACAGATGATGCGTTCAAAATTAGGTTTGGAAATTGAAGCTGAAACCGATTCGACATTGATGGCTGATTTGGAAGATTGCCTCTTGTTAACTGAAACCGATATGACAATTTTTTTCAGGTTATTGGCAAATTTTGAAAAAGGAAAACCAGAAAGAGGAATAAAAGCAGTAGAAAAAGCTTTTTATAAAAAGGAAGAACTTACTGAAGACAAAAGTAACCAATGGTTAGCGTGGTTCAGCAATTACGAAAGAAGAATAAACATAGAAGCTTCTACGGATTCAGAACGAAAACTGAGTATGAATACGGTAAATCCAAAATACGTTTTAAGAAATTACATGGCACAGTTGGCAATCGATAAAGCAGATGATGGAGATTACAGTTTAATAGATGAATTATTTAATTTATTAAAAAACCCATACAGCGAACAGCCAGAGCACGAAAATTGGTTTGCTAAAAGACCAGAATGGGCAAGACACAAAGTGGGTTGTTCAATGCTGTCTTGTAGTTCGTAATGAAAAAACAAACTTAAATGATTCAAAAAAAACAAACGGATGAAAGCAATTTGGAACGGTAAAATTATAGCAGAAAGTAATGACACTGTGGTTATAGAAAACAACCATTACTTTCCGCATGAAAGTATTAATAAGGAATATTTTAAATCGAGTGATTCAAATTCTGTATGTCCATGGAAAGGAACGGCATCTTATTATACTATAGAAGTAGATGGCAAAGAAAATATAGATGCAGCTTGGTACTATCCAGAAGTTTCAGAATTGGCAAAAGGGATTAAAAACAGGGTGGCATTTTGGAAAGGAGTTAAAGTAGAAAAGCAATGAATAGCTCAAGACTTAAAATAGAAAATAGAAATGGAAATGTGCTCAATGCTTACTTAGAATTGCCAGCCAATCAAAAACCCGATTATTATGCCATATTTGCCCATTGCTTTACGTGCAGCAGTAATTTAAAAGCGGTTAAACATGTAAGCAAATCTTTAACTAAAGATGGTTTTGCGGTATTGCGTTTCGATTTTACAGGGTTGGGTCAAAGTGAAGGAGAATTTGCGGATAGTCATTTTTCAGCAAATATTGAAGATCTTTTAGATGTGCACCAATACATGTCTCAAAACTATGCGGCACCAAGTTTACTGGTTGGCCATTCGCTTGGTGGAGCAGCTGTTTTAGTTTCTGGGTCAAAGCTTAGATCAGTAAAGGCTGTGGCTACGGTTGGGGCACCATCAACTGTGGGACATGTAAAGCGTTTGTTTTCGCATCAATTTAATGAGGTAGAAAGTAAAGGTAATGTAGAAGTAAATATTGGAGGAAGACCATTTGTAATCAATCAAGATTTTGTTTCAGAATTTGATAAAACAAATTTGCCTCAAATAGTTAAAGACCTAAGAAAACCATTGCTGATTATGCATTCTCCTTTCGATAAAACCGTAGGTATAGAAAATGCACAAGAATTATATCTGAGTGCACACCACCCAAAAAGTTTTGTAACCTTAGATAATGCAGATCATTTACTTTCTGAAGAAGTTGACAGTAAGTACGTTGGTGATATTATTGGTACTTGGGCAAAACGTTATTTTCCCGTTAAAAAAAATGAAATTTTAGATACAGAAGGAGAGCAACTTGTGGGATATCTCAATGTTGAAGAAGATAATTTCACAACAACCATTCAGACTAAAAAACATAGTTTAATAGCAGATGAACCAAAAGATTTTGGTGGTGATGATTTTGGGCCTTCACCTTATGAGTATTTAAATGCGGCACTTGCGGCATGTACTGTAATGACTTTAAAATTGTACTCAGAAAAGAAGAAATGGGATTTAAAAGAAGTATTTGTCTATATTACTCATTCTAGAAAACATAGTGATGATTTAAAACTAGAATTAGAAAAGCCAAAATATCTCGATCACATTTTCAAGAAATTGAAATTTGTTGGTAATTTAGATGAAACTCAAAAACAACGTTTAAAGGAAATAGCTTCGAAATGCCCAGTACATAAAACCTTGGCAAATGAGGTTGTGTTTGAAACAGAAATAATATAAAATTCGCCGTGG
Source organism: uncultured Winogradskyella sp. (assembly GCA_913061495.1). Lineage (GTDB taxonomy): Bacteria > Bacteroidota > Bacteroidia > Flavobacteriales > Flavobacteriaceae > Winogradskyella. The sequence goes on along the minus strand of CAJXVG010000029.1, from coordinate 13,613 downwards.
AAACAGAAACAATAACTACAATTAGTAAACAAGAATTTTTAAACATACGAAAGCAAACCGAAACCATTTGTGCTTCGCTTAAACCTGAGGATACAGTGATTCAGCCCGTTGAATTTGTGTCGCCTCCAAAATGGCATTTAGCACATACCACTTGGTTTTTTGAGCAATTTGTATTGACCAAGTATAAATCTGGTTACAAAATTTTTCACGAAGACTTTGCCTATTATTTTAACAGTTATTACAATACAGTTGGAGATCGTGTAATTCGCTCTAACCGTGGTTTAATGACACGCCCAACGTTAGAGAAAGTGTTAGAGTATCGTAATTATGTAAACAAGGAGCTTTCAGATTTTATTGCAGAAGGTATTTCAGAGGAAATTTCAGAAGTTATTGAAATAGGTTTACAGCATGAGCAACAGCATCAAGAATTATTAATTTACGATATAAAATACATTTTTGGTCATCAACCAGCTTTTCCAGAGTTAAAACATAAAATAACGCTTTCAGAAGAAAATTCCAATCAAGAATATCTTCAAATTTCTGAAGGAGTTTATGAAATCGGTTACCAAGGTGAAAACTTTTGTTTTGACAATGAGTTGGGCAGGCATAAGGTTTATCTTAATGATTTTGTTATCTCAAACCGTTTAGTTACAAATGGTGAGTTTATGGAGTTTATGGAGGCAGGTTGTTATAGTGATTTTAATTTGTGGTTAGCTGAAGGTTGGGACTTTATTGAAGGTAACAATATTACTGCACCAATGTACTGGCATAAGGTGAATGGAAAATGGATGCATTACACGCTTCAGGGATTTGTTGAGGTTAATAAAAATTTACCGGTTGGCCATATTAGTTTTTATGAAGCAACTGCATTTGCAGAATGGAAAGGCATGCGATTGGCAACTGAATTTGAATGGGAGATAGCATCACAAAAATTCAGTCACGGACAACTTTGGGAGTGGACCAATAGTGCTTATCTTCCATATCCCAATTACACCAAGGTTGATGGAGCTCTAGGAGAGTACAATGGTAAATTTATGGTAAATCAAATGGTGCTTAGGGGAGCTTCAGTAGCGACCGCAGAAAACCACAGTAGGCCAACTTACAGAAACTTTTTTCATCCTAATTTGCGTTGGCTTTTTGCAGGTATTAGATTGGCGAAATAAGCCTTTAAATAACACAAAACAAAACAGTATTTAATTAAGGATTTTTAATTTAATGAATGAATCATTTGCACAAGATGTGCTTAACGGCTTAAGTGCCAAAAACAAACATCTATCATCAAAATATTTCTACGATGATAATGGAAGTCGCATATTCCAGGAAATAATGAATATGCCGGAATATTATCCAACAGATGCGGAGTTTGAAATTCTCTCTATGCAATCCAAGCAAATCATTAATGAGCTTCAATTTTCAACGCCATTTAATATCATTGAGCTTGGTGCTGGAGATGGTTTTAAAACCTTTAAGTTGTTGGATTATTTGGTTAAAAATGAAATTGAAGTCAATTACATTCCCATTGATATTTCACAAGAAGCCATTGAGATCCTTACTAAAAGTTTAAAAGAGCGACTGCCTACCCTTAAGATTCAACCAAAAGTAGGGGATTACTTTAAAATTTTACAAAATTCTAAAGATAGTGAGTACCCTAGTCTATTACTGTTTTTAGGAGGCAACATCGGTAATTATTTAGAAGAAAAATCTATAGAGTTATTGAAACTCTTTAATAAAAACATGAAAGTTGGAGACAAACTGTTAATTGGTTTAGATTTAAAGAAAAATCCTATTGTTGTCCATAACGCATATTTTGACAAACATGGTATTACAAAACGTTTTAACCTAAATCTTCTTCTAAGAATTAATAGAGAATTGGATGCTGATTTTAAAATTGATGATTTCGATTTTTACTCTTACTACAATCCAGTTACTGGTGACGTAAAAAGCTATATTGTAAGTTTAAGAGAACAGTCAGTGGAGATAAAAGCACTGAACAGAACCTTCAACTTTGGTTACAATGAACTTATTTGGACGGAACTTTCAAAAAAATACGATATTGACGAAATCACTAACTTAGCAAAAGCAACAAATTTTAAGTTGAACAAAAACTTTTTGGATTGTAAACACTACTTTGCAGATAGCCTTTGGGAAAAACCTTGAAACGTGCTAATATTATAGTTGTTTCAGTCAAATACTTCTATGAAAATAAGCGTCATTTACCACTTAATACTAACTATGAATAAAACCCGTAAAACCTTAGGATTACTCTCCGTAATATTACTTTTTAATGCTTGTGCCACATACAAAGCTCAATATAGAGATGAGAACGATAAAAATCTAGATACTCCACAGAAAGACATTGATAAGACATTTTATTTACTTGGTGACGCTGGTAAATCACCTCAAGGAGGCATGTCCAAGGCATTAATAACATTCAATAAGTATATATCCACAAAAGATACCAAAGATGATTATGCCATTTTTCTTGGCGACAATATTTATCCTGCTGGCTTACCAGACAAAAATGAAAAGGGGAGATCTGATGCTGAAAATGGCTTAAATGGACAAATAAAATCTTTAAAAGAATTTAAGGGAGAGGTTCTTTTTATACCAGGAAATCACGATTGGTATTCAGATGGCTTAAAAGGACTTAAACGAGAAGAAAACTACATTGAAAATGCTTTGGGAGACAACACCTTTCAACCAGAAAATGGGTGTCCATTGGAGGATTTTGATATAGGAGAGGACATTAAGCTCATCATTATAGATACACAATGGTACTTAGAAAACTGGAATAAGCATCCAACCGTAAACGATGAGTGTGAGATTAAAACAAGAGAGCGTTTTTTTTTAGAATTAGAAGGAGAATTAAAAAAAGCCCAAAACAAAACTGTAATCTTGGCAATGCACCATCCAATGTACACCAATGGAGTTCACGGAGGTCAATATGCGTTGTCAAAACATTTATATCCAAGCCAAAGGAAAATCCCTATTCCAATTTTAGCTTCATTATTAACCCAAGTGAGGACCCAAGGCGGAGTATCTATTCAAGATCGTTACAATGAGCGCTATAACAATTTAATGAATAGAATTGAAACTATGGCTTTAGATGAAGAACGTCTTGTTTTTGTGTCAGGACATGAGCACACATTGCAATACAATGTAAAAGAAAAAATAAAGCAAATCGTTTCAGGTTCTGGTGCCAAAGAATCTTATGCAACCTTATCTAACACTGGTGTTTTTGCGTATGGAAAACAGGGATTTGCAGAACTTAAAGTTTACAAGGATGGCAGTACTTGGGTAACTTTTTTTGGAGAAGAGAACGGTGAGCCTAAAAAACTATATGCCACCGAAGTTTTTAAACCTATAGAAGAGTATGACGTTTCTGCTTTGCCAGACACTTTTCCTCAAGAAGTTGAGGTATCAGTTTACACAAAAGAACAAACCGATAAATCAGATTTTTTCACATCAATTTGGGGAGATCATTATAGGGATGTTTATAGCACTAAAATTAAGGCCAAGGTAACAACTTTAGATACATTGTATGGTGGATTGGAAGTCATTAGAGCTGGTGGAGGTCACCAAACAAAATCGTTGCGTTTAAAAACAAAGGACGGAAGAGAGTTAAATATGCGTGCCCTAAAAAAGAGTGCTACACAATACCTTCAATCTGTTTTGTTTAAAGACACTTATATTCAAGATGAATTTGAAAAAACTGCAGTAGAAAGTTTAATATTAGATTTTTATACTGCTGCGCATCCTTATGCATTTTTAACGGTTCCAGATTTATCGGATGCGGCTAAGATTTATCATACCAATCCAAGGCTGTTTTTTATTCCTAAGCACAAACATTTAGGTAAATACAATAAAGATTATGGTGGAGAATTATATATGATTGAAGAACGACCTGAGGAAAATTATACCAACGAAAGAAATTTTGGCTTTGCTGATGATATTGAAAGTACACACGATATTATTGAGAAAGTCAGAGAAGATGAAAAGTACCTAATAGACGAAAATGCATACATAAGGGCTAGATTGTTCGATATGTTAATTGGAGATTGGGATCGTCATCAAGACCAATGGAGATGGGCACAATTCGATCAAGAAAATGGAGATAAACTATTTAGACCAATTCCTCGAGATAGAGATCAGGTATTTTCAAATTTTGATGGCTCATTGTTGGATGTTATGCGAATTATTTCAGGATCAACAAAACAACTGCAAGTATATGATGAAAAATTAAATGATGTTGAATGGATGAATGCTGCTGGTGTAAAATTAGATAGAGTTTTGGTTCAGCAATCCACAAAAGCACAATGGCTAGAGCACGCTAAATTTTTACAAGAACACATTACGGATAAAGTTATAGAGAAAGCTTTTTCAAAAGTTCCTGAAGCTGCACAAGATAAAACACTAAAAGATATAGAAGGTAAGCTAAAGGGAAGACGCGAAAACCTTTTGGATATTGCTGAGCGTTATTACAATCACTTAAATGAATTGGTAATATTAACAGGTACAGATAAAGACGATTATATCGAAGTCACACGAATAGGAGATAATGAAACCCAAATTAAAATATCCCGAATAAAAGATGGTAAAAAAGGCGATGTTATTGTAGACAAAAAATTCAATAAAAATATCACAAAAGAAATTTGGGTATATGGTTTGGATGATAAAGATGTATTTGAAGTTACCGGAAAGGCCAATAATCTAATTTTCACAAGATTAATAGGAGGGCAAGAAAACGACACCTACATACTCAAAGAAGGTAGAAGGGTAAAAGTTTACGACCATGAAAGTAAACCCAATACCGTTGAAGAGAACAAAGGAGCTATAACAAGATTTACAGATGTATATAAACTTAACTTATTTGACTATCAAAAACACATTGTCAATACAGGTGTCACTACTCCATTAATTAGCTATAACCCAGATGATGGAGTGTCTTTAGGAGTTTCTTTCATAAAAACCAAAAAAGGATTTCAAAGAAACCCCTTTTCGCAACAACACCGTTTCAATGGAGGTTATTTTTTTGCTACCAATGGCTTTTCCCTTAGTTATGATGGTGAGTTTGCCAACATTAAGGACGATTGGAATTTAGTTCTCGGCGGACGTTTTACGTCATCTAATTTTTCAAATAACTTCTTTGGTTTTGGAAATGAAACCGAAAATCTTGACGATGAACTCGATTATGATTACAATCGCGTAAAGCAAAGCATTTATATGGCAAAAGCTGGTATTGTTAAAAAAGGAAATTTTGGTAGTGATTATGGTATTAGAACCATTTTTGAAGCTATTGAGATTGACGACACTGATGATAGGTTTATAACAGATTTAATTCCTGAAACAAATGAAGATTTTTATGAAAGACGATTGTTTGGAGCTTTAGAGGCAGAGTTTAATTACGAGAGTTTTGATAAGAAACTAAACCCAACCAGAGGAATGACATTTTTGCTCAATACAGGAGCTAAAACAGAATTAGATAACGTTAAAAATGTATATGGCTATATCAATTCAAATCTTGGATTTTATAATTCAATATCACGTAACAGAAAATTGGTTTTAAAAACAGACTTAAAAACGCAATTTAGAATAGGTGATGAGTTTCTTTTTTATCAAGCCGCAAATATTGGTGGTATAAACAGTTTAAGAGGATATAGAAACGAACGCTTTACAGGTAGAAATTCCTTAGTGGGAAGTGCTGACTTACGCTATAGTTTTAAACAGTTAAAAACAAGCACATTGCCACTTCAAATTGGTGTATATGGAGGTTTTGATGTTGGTAGGGTTTGGCTAAAAGGGGATTTTTCAGACAAATGGCATAACGATTATGGAGGTGGTTTTTGGGTCACTGCTGCAGAAAGTATTTCGGGTAACTTCAATCTTTTTAACAGTGAGGAAGGGGTAAGATTTACCTTCTCTTTAGGTGTTAATTTTTAATCATTCAATTTGAAAAGTTATTTTTTTAATATAATAAAATCATTAAAAAGACTAGAAAGCAACATTGCTTTTTACCCAACTCTTATTAGCTTAGGTGGTGTGTTATTTGCCTTTTTTATGATTTTTCTGGAGAGTCTGGGAGTTTCAGAATATCTCATAGAACACGCACCTATACTGGTCGTTAATAATACAGAGACTGCCAGGAGCTTACTTACCACGTTTATTGCAGGTTTAATCTCCATTATGGTATTTAGCTTTTCATTGGTAATGATTTTGCTCAACCAGGCATCAAGTAACTTTTCACCAAGATTATTGCCAGGACTAATTTCCAACAAGAGACATCAAATTATTTTGGGAATATACAATTCCACACTGTTGTACTGTATTTTTACTCTGGTTTCAATTACTCCACACGGAGATAAATATCAAATGCCAGGGTTTTCAGTATTATTGGGCATTATTTTTATGACACTGAGCTTAGGTGCATTTATTTATTTTATTCATTCCATTTCACAAGAAATTCAAGTTAACACCATTATGGATAAAATCTTTAAAAAATCTAAATGGAGGTTGAATAAATTAATTGAAACCGAAAAGGATGTAGAGGTTGATTTTGGTGACACAACTGATTGGAATAATGTTATGGCAGACACTACAGGTTATATGCGAGATGTAAGCCTAAAATCACTGGCAGAACTTGCTAAAGAACATCAATTGAAGCTAGAAGTTGTACCTATAAAAGGAGAATATATCTTAAAAGGTATACCTGTATTGCGATACAAAGGTGAGGTTGGAGATGATTTAAAACAAGACCTTTTAGAAACAATTACATTTTCTAACAGTGAACTTATAGAAGACAACTATATTTTGGCATTTAAACAAATTACCGAAATTGCATTAAAAGCCATGTCGCCAGGCATCAATGATCCAGGTACATGCATAAATGCCATTGATTACCTCACAGAACTATTTGCACTGAGGCTAACTAAAAAAGACAGAAGTTACTATTTTAATGAAGAAGATGAGGCATTGGTTTACATCAAAACAGTGAGTTTTAAGGTGCTGCTTTATAATGTTATGGCAGCTTTGAGAACCTATTGCAAACACGATGTTATCATTGTTCAAAAACTATTGAGAATGCTCAACTTTCTTTTAGAACAGCCAAATATAGCAGTAGATAGTTACAAAATCAATCTAGAAAATGAAATTAAAAACCTATATGATGATGCTTTGACTAGTTTAACTAATAAATCAGATTTAGAAGTGATAGAATCGCAATACAAATCACTACAATCCAGATTTTTTAGAAAAAATTAATTAATAACAGCCCATTAACTTATCTATAATGTCACAAGAAAAATATATAAATAGAGAAATCAGCTGGATCTTTTTTAACGAAAGAGTACTGCAAGAAGCTGAGGACAAAAATAATTCTGTTTTTGAGCGGTTGAAATTTCTGGCTATTTTTTCTTCAAACTTAGATGAGTTTTATAGGGTACGTGTTTCTAAATTACGTCAGTTTAGAAGGTTGAAAAAAGACTCTGAAATACGTTTAAAAGAGAAACCCAAAAGACTTATTAAACAAATCCAAAAGGAAGTTAATGCGCTGCAAAATAGGTTTGGGGATGTTTACAGAAATCAAATTTTAAAAGAATTAGAAACAAAAGGAATTGTTTTAGTTGAAGCTTCAGATTTTAATAAAAAACAAAAAGAGTTTAGTAGGCAACTCTTCAATTCTACAATTAAAGCACACGTAAAGGTTATAAAACTTGGCGACGTTTCTAATCTTGAATTTTTAAAAGACAAAGATTTATTCTTCTATATCAATGAGAGTGAACCCTTGCTTGTATCCATTCCGGTTGAAGAATGTGGGAGATTTATCAAACTGCCACAAGAAGGAAAAACCCATTACGTTACATATTTAGAAGAGATTTTGAGGAATAACTTTAAAAGTATTCTTCCTAATACAAACGTAAATTCTATTTACAGCGTAAAAATAACAAGGGACGGTCACCTATATTACGAAGAGGAGGATGGCGAAATGATTGCACTAATTAAAGAAAGCTTAAAGGAGCGAGACCTTGGGCAGCCTTCAAGGATTCTATACGATTCTAGAATGCCTAAAAAATTATTGAAAAGCCTTAGAAAGGAATTAAGCCTAAAAAAAACAGACCTAATGCCAGGTGGTAAGTTTCACAATTTCAGTGATTTTTTTCAATTTCCATTTTCTGAAGATAAAGATGAAATCACTAAGGTAAAAGAGGCTCAATTAGACCATCACCTCTTATCTAAAGTACAGAATGTTATGGAACACATTTACGCCAATGATGAATTGTTGTGCTATCCTTACCAAAATTACAATACTGTAGAGCGCTTGCTTAATGAAGCTGCTTTAAGTGATAAGGTAGAACATATTTTCATTACGCTTTACAGAATTTCGAGTGATTCATTGGTAGCAAGAGGTTTATTGAAATGTCTTGAAAAAGGGAAAAAAGTTACTGTTTTTGTTGAGGCCAAAGCACGTTTTGATGAAGAAAACAATATTGAATGGGGCGAAAAATTAGAGGATTTAGGAGCCAATGTGCTTTATAGTATGGCAGATATTAAAGTACACTCCAAAATAATGCTCATTAAAACCTCTGAAAAAGATGTTGCTTATATTGGTACTGGCAATTTCAATGAAACTAGTGCTAAAATTTATGCGGATTTTGCACTGTTAACTTCAAATAAAGTTATTTGTGCTGATTTATCTCAAGTTTTTAATTTCCTAATGAATACAGACTATAAACCGCAAGTCAATTCTATTTGGATGTCTCCATTCACAACACGAAAAGAATTAAATACCAGAATTGAAAATGAAATTAATATAGCACAAAACGGAGGTAAAGGCTTATTGTTCTTTAAAATGAATAGTCTTGAAGATGAGGTTATTATTGATAAACTCTATGAAGCATCAAATGCTGGTGTTGAAGTAAAATTACTAGTACGCGGACTTTGTTGTTTGGTTCCCGGAATTGAAGGTTTAAGTGAAAACATTAAGGTTATTAGTGTGGTTGGTAAATACTTAGAACATTCTAGAGTATATGTGTTTGGAAATAAAGGAGCTAATGACCTGTTTATTGGCTCAGCAGATTGTATGGGTCGTAATTTAGATAAACGTGTTGAGGTTATTGTTCCTATAGAAGATGATAAGCTCAAAACCACAATTGAAACGTGCATCGATTTACAATGGAAAGATAATGTGAAGGGGAGAATTATAGATGCAGATCAATCCAATACATATCAAAAAACAGGAGGCAAACCTGTAAATTCTCAAGAAGATTTTAAAGAATATTTGAGAGCAAAGCATTAGAAATCAGATGCTAAGTCTAAAGCAAACGTGTAAATATTACCACCTTCGCTACCATTGCGTTCATCGGTTATTACAACTGTAGAATCTGTGAGAAAACAAACACCCTCTTTTTGTGAATTATGCTTAAATGGTAATTTTTTAACCGTTCCAGAGAAAAAATCATCACTTTTAAAATTGGTCATTTTCCATAACTTTTCATGGTTTAGTAAAACCAAGGTCTTACCATCTTTACTCATCGCTGCAGAAGTGATTTTGTTGTGTTTACCATTAAACTCATGTTTTTTGATGAGGACAGCTTCGTGGTTGCCAATTTTATTTGGCACCTTCACAACAATAAAATTTTTATGTTCTTTGCTAAATATGTAAAAGAAACCTTCATAAAGAATAAACGCTTCAAAATCCTTGGAGTGTTGTTTTTTGCTTAATGTAAAATCAATGCGTTCAGCTTTAGCAGTTGTCTCATTTAAATCTTCGTTTTTCACCTTATATATGGTGAATTGTTTACGCTTTTTATTGTTATTCCCAAAATCACCGATATAAATATTTCCTTTTTTATCTGAGGTTAAATCTTCCCAATCAATGTTTTTTGCATTTGTAATTGGTAAAGAATGTAGAATTTTACCACGCCTGTTTAAAGCGATTAGTTCGCTGTCGTTACCAGCATCTTCAATAGTCCAAAATGCATCATAGGTGCGGCTTATTTCAATAGCAGAAGCTTCCGTAATGCTATCGTTAATTGAACCTTCAATTGCTAAGTTTCCAGGCGGTTTGCAGGCACTTATTATTAGAAGTATAAATATTAGACTTTTGTGGTTTATCATTGTAATTTTGAATTTTAAAACAGGATTTTTGGCACATTATAAAGATATAATAATTATTGGAGGTGGAGCTGCAGGTTTTTTCGCAGCTATTAATATTGCTGAACAGAATCCTGATGTGAAAGTCGCCATATTAGAGCGAGGAAAAGAAGGGTTGCAAAAAGTGAAAATCTCTGGTGGAGGCAGATGCAACGTTACACACGCAGAGTTTATACCATCGGAACTAGTATTGAATTACCCACGAGGTGAAAAAGAATTGCTTGGACCGTTTCACACCTTTATGACAGGTGATACTATTGCTTGGTTTGAAGAACGAGGTATTGCGTTGAAGGTTGAAGAAGATGGCAGAATGTTCCCTGTTTCCAATTCTTCACAAACTATTATTGATTGCTTTTTGAATGAAGCCAAAAAACATAATGTTGAAGTACTTTACAACCATTCGGTAAAACATATTAAAGCTAACGAAACTTTGTTTTCGGTTGAAACATCCCAAGATATTCTGGAATGTAAAAAAATGATTGTTGCCACCGGAAGCAATCCAAAAATATGGAAACTGCTTCAAAATTTAGGTCACACCATTGTGGACGCTGTACCATCACTTTTTACTTTTGATATTGAAGATAACCGTATTATAACTATTCCAGGTGTTGTAGCAAAAGATGTTGAAATAAGAGTGCTAGGAACAGACTTAATTTCCGAAGGGCCTTTGCTAATAACACATGTTGGTATGAGTGCTCCATCAATTTTAAAACTTTCTGCATTTGGAGCAAAGGAACTCGCAGAAAGAAACTATAATTTTGAGATTGAAATCAATTTTATTAAACAAGATTCGGAATCGTGCATAGATAATCTCAAAAATTCAAAGTTAGAATTTGCCAAAAAAGCCGTAGTTAATTCGCCACAATTTAATTTACCAAAACGACTTTGGAAAAAACTGGTCTGGGCATCAGATATTGCTAAAGACGAAGCTTGGGCAGATATCAAGAAATTACAATTAGAAAATTTGGCGACTCAATTAACGAAAGCAAAATTTAAGGTTACAGGTAAAAGTACATTTAAAGAAGAATTTGTAACTGCAGGTGGAGTGGACCTAAAAGAAATTAACTTTAAAACTTTTGAAAGCAAAAAAATTCCGAATCTCTTTTTTGCAGGTGAAGTTATTAATGTAGATGCTGTAACAGGTGGTTTTAACTTTCAGAATGCTTGGACGAGTGCTTATATTGCTTCCAAATCAATTTGGCCATAATGATTTTGTGTCTTGGCATAAGATGTGATTATGGCTTTAAAATCTTCAAAAATATAAGGTTTTGTTATAATTTGATTGATGCCAGCATCTTCTGCTTTAGTAGATATTTCTGCAGAGTTTAATGCTGTAAGTGCTAATATAGGAATCGTTTCGTTGAACATCCTTATATGTTTAGTTACTTCGTAACCATCCATATCTGGCATATTTATATCCATTAACACTAAATCAAAAGCTTTGTTTTTTACCATGGAAATTGCTTCTTTCCCTTTAGACATAATTTCGCAGGTATAACCTTCAATTTTTTCAATATTCTTTTTTGTAATTAATAGATTGATTTTGTTGTCATCTACGATTAAAATATGCATATCTTTTTTTGTAGGAACAATAGATATTGGTCTTTTTATGTCTGTAGCCACAACAATCTCGAAAGTAATTTCGAAGAAAAATGAAGAGCCTTCATTTGGTTTGGAGGTGAAATCAATGTCAGCTCCATGGCTTTTAAGCAGTGTTTTAACTATGTGAAGCCCTAAACCTGAGCCACTACTGTTTTTGTGTAAAAAGGCTTTGTTTTCAAAGGCACTGAATACTACTGGTCTGTGTTCTTCCTTAATACCAATGCCTGTGTCATTGATCTCAAAACGTAAGGTGACATCTTTTTTGGTTCGTGATTTTTCAGTGACCTTAATTTCTATATGACCTTCTTTTGTATAACGAATAGCGTTATATGCCAAGTTTATTAATATTTGACTAAAAGCCACTTTATCTATTAAGATAAGTTCATTTTCCTCAGATTTGTCTAGATGTGTTCTTAACTGTAAACCTTTATTTTTAGCAGCAACTTGTACTGTACTGACCACATGGTTTACAATCTTGTTTATCTTGTCAGGTTTCAATCGTAAGCTTTTTTCCTCAAACCTCAATTTATTGGCCTGAAGAATATTGTCAATAAGTATGGATAGGTAATTACTTGAAGATATTAGAGAATCTAAATAAGATTGGCGTTTACTTTCTTCCTTTTCCTGATTAACCAAAGTGGCTAAGCCAGTAATACCATAAATAGGAGTACGAAGCTCGTGGCTTAAAATTGAGAAAAACTCTAGTCTATCTTTATCAATTTCCAATAATTTATCATTAGATGCTTTTAGTTCTCTATTTATGGATTGTATGTTTCGTTTTGCTTTAAAGTAAAAATATAATATAAATAGCGTAATAAGAAGGAAAATTGACGACACAATTGTAGTAATGAGCAGTATTTGAGATGCTTTTGCGTCTTTTGTTCTAATCTCATTTGCTAAGTTTAGTTGTTGTTCGGTATTAATTATTTTGTAAATAAGTTCACCGTTTTTGGCATTTCTCTCTTCTGAGTTGTTTAATGCTGTATATTTATAAGAGTCCGATTTCAAAAGATATTTATTGGCGGAATCTAAATTCTTTTTTGCTTCATTGTAATACAAATATTTATAATAATTTAATGTTGCTAACTTACGGTAGGAGTCCCAGTTATCTTCTAAGGCTGTTCTTAATTGGTTCTCATCGATAGCAAAAAGCAAATCATATCCATTAGCTTTATAATTGGCTGTTTTTATTTGAGCTATTGCATTATGATATTTATAAGATTGTAAGAGTCTGCTCTTCAGTTTAATTTTATCAGTATAAGAATTGGGGAAAGTAGAATTTTTAAAGTCCGTATTTTCTAGTGTGTCTATTGCGAAATTGGTGATGTCTAGTAATGTTTTGTTTTTATAAGTATAATAGCTTTTCTTTATTTTTTTTTCGAGATTAATAAAGTATAATACACTGTTTAAGGCTTTTGCATTCTGCTGTGCCTTTGGGTAAATACTATCAAATTTTTTATAATTTTTTTCAGTTAAATAAGTATTGACCAATTCTGAATATACATGGGTTGCACCTTTTTTATTGCCGAGCGAATCGTATATTTTTAAGGCTTTAAAGTGATAATTTTCAGCATTTTTATAGCTAGACATTTTGGCCAGCACCATCCCAAGGGAATTGTAAGTCCTGGCTAACATATCATTTAATTCATGCTTTTTTGAAAAATTTATGGCATTATTAAGAATTAAAGTAGCTTGGTAAAGACTATCATTTTTAACGAGTTTGTCTATTTTTTGTGTATTAAGTACGGTATTTAATGTGCTGTCAATTTGAGAATGCGTTAAACGGCCTTGACTGTACACAGAGAAATAATTCCTGTCTCTTATACACATCTGACGCTGCCGACGACTCCTTACGTGTAGAT
>CAJXVG010000028.1 GCA_913061495.1 uncultured Winogradskyella sp. | reverse complement strand
TTACAATACATATATAAAAGATAAAAACTTTATAGCTACTGGCTTTGTCCCTAAAGGACAAAAAAATCTAGTCCTGGACAATTCGCAATTGGCAGAAGTTGTTGAGGAAAAAATAATCGAAGGAGCAGAAGAAACCTTTGATGCAAGTATTGCTGCAACATATGAAAAAACACCAAGTAGTTTTGATCGAAGTGTTGAGCCCAAATATGGAGAAACTCCAGATTTAAACATTCCTGAAGTTTGGAAACGCGAACTCGATTCTGGCATCAAAGTGTTTGGTATTGAAAATTCGGAAGTCCCATTGGTACAATTCGAAATGCAAATACAAGGAGGCTTATTATTTGAAAACAAAAATAAAGTTGGTGTATCCAATCTATTGGCAAATCTTATGACTAAAGGTACAGCAACTAAAACACCTGAAGAATTAGAAAATGCCATTGAAAGTTTAGGAGCTCGCATCAATGCTTACGCCACTGACAACAGCATAATAATATCTGGCACAACTTTATCTAAGCACTTTGATGACACTATGAATTTGGTGACGGAAATTTTATTAGAACCACGATGGGACGAGAAGGAATTTGACCTTTTGAAACAAAGCACAATAAGTGGAATCCAAAGACAAAAAGCAAACCCTAATAGCATTGCGTCTAACCAATTTGCTAAAGTAATTTATGGAGAAAACAATATTCTGGCTTATAATAATAGTGGTTCAGAAGATTCTGTTTCTTCCATTACAATGCAAGATTTAAAAAATTATTATAACACTAACCTTTCACCAAAACTCACTAATATGCATGTGGTAGGTGCTATTGCAGAGGCTGAAATCATTGATGCATTATCAACCATTGACAATAAGTGGGAGTCAAAGGATATTAATATTCCAGATTTGCCATTACCATTATATCCTGAAACATCAACAGTTTATTTTTATGATGTTCCAGGAGCAAAACAATCAATCATTCGCTTTGGATATCCTGCTCTAAAAGCAACACACAAAGATTATTATACAACAAATGTGATGAATTACCGTTTGGGAGGCGGCAGTTTTGCTTCTCAATTAACACAGCAATTACGAGAAGGTAAAGGCTACACGTATGGCATTCGTTCTGGATTTTCAGGTTCAGAACACGAAGGAGAATTTGTAATTAGTAGTGGCGTGCGTACTAATGTAACTTATGAGTCAGCAGCTTTGGTAAAGGAGATTTTGAAAAATTATGGTGAAAATTATTCTGAAAAAGACCTAGAGGTCACCAAAGGTTACACCATAAAAAGTAATGCCAGAGCCTTTGAAACCCTTGGAGCAAAGTTAGATATGCTGGTAAATATTAGTAATTATGGCTATGCAGATGACTATGCCAAAGAACGTGAAGATTTAGTAAATAGCTTAACCGTTGAAGACATTAAAGCTCTATCTAAAAAATATATTAAACCCAGCCAAATGGTATATGTTATTGTCGGTGATGCAAAAACACAATTAGCTAAATTGGAAAATTTAGGATTTGGAAAGCCTATTCTATTGAATGAAGAATAATTAATTACAAATAAAAACACATAGCATTATGAAACTAGGAGCATTCTCAGTTAGCTTGGCCGTAAAAGACCTTAAAGCATCAAAAGCGTTTTACGAAACTTTAGGCTTTTCAGCTTTTGCAGGAGATGTAGAAAAGAATTATCTAATAATGAAAAATGAATCTTCACTTATTGGATTATTTCAAGGAGTGTTTGAAAATAATATACTCACCTTTAATCCTGGTTGGGATCAACATGCCAATACCCTTGAAGATTTTGATGATGTACGTACAATTCAAAAACATTTAAAATCTAACGATATTAAATTAGAACATGAAGCCGACGAAACCACTTCTGGACCTGCAAGTTTTGTGGTTTTGGATCCGGATGGAAATGCCATATTAGTTGATCAACACATTTAGTTATTTCAATTAAAACGGTTTTTTATTTTTGTATTTTAACAATATTTAAATTATGTCTAATCCAGACTTTTCTAAATTAAAAGCTGTGTATATTAACTGCACGCTATAGTTAATTACATGCCTGAAAAAACTGGCCACAAAAACCAGAATAGATTCAGGCTTAAAATTACCAAACAAGCCAACCACAGACAGACTAGGTAATTCTGGTCCTTTAGGTACCATGTGTAAGCACCTTTTACAAATCAAATCAGTTAATGATGTAGCTACTGAATTAATCAAATTGGATGAAAGAAGCTTATGAGATGGCCTATTAATTAAAGAAAATGCTAGTTTATTTTTGAAACTAATGACTGGTGCATAAAACCTTCAAGTGAATCATTAACTTTTAAATGCAACCATTTGTCTTTTTTCCCTAAAACGGTTACTGAAACCTTAGGTTTCAAATCTTGTATTTTTTTATTTTTAACACCAGCACCAACTCTAAGTTCATTGGTTTTTAATCGAGTTTCTCCTTTACTAAAAACCGTATTTTTTTTAACTTCTAACTTATTAGTTTCTTTCACAAATGGCAAAGGATTTATTGCTCCACTACTAGTATATATCCCAAAATGCAAATGTGGACTAGTGGTTTTAGCATTACCAGTATTACCAACAAAGCCTAAAGTATCACCAGCTTTTACACGGTTGCCACCAGAAACCGCAATGCTATCTAAATGGGCATAATAGAGGGATTGCCCAAAAATTCCATCCCTTAACCAAACTTGTTTGCCTCCCAAGCCTCTATTGCCTGTATCAGAAATAAAGCCATCGGTTGCCGCAACGACAGGTGTCCCTCGTTTGGCAAAAATATCAATGCCTTTGTGAGCACGTGTACCACCTCCTCGAGATGCTCCCCAAAAACTCTGAATAGCCTTATTGTCTTTTCCACTTACAGGAAAAAATAAAGTAGGCTCAGTATAAAGGCTTAATGAAAAATTTCTGTTATTAGAGCGCTCTGGCAGAATTACAATTTTATAATTTCCTGTTTCAGTAATGTCGTATTTAAGCGCATTTACTTCTGGCTCATTAGCAACAAGTGGTTTTTTAGAGAGTGTTGAATCGTTATCAAACGCAAATAAATCTAATGAAAGTTGTAAGCTATCTACTTCAACATCCGATTCGATTATAAAACGTTCACCTCGTTCTAAATGTAACGTATAGGCCAAAATCCGAAAGTTTAAACTATCGGTTTTAGAAGATAATACAGAAGGTAATTCTAACTGTAAATTGTTTCGTTTTGCTTTGGAATAATTGAATTCATACTGTTGAAGTATGCTATCGTTATCCTTAAAAGTACGTTCAAAAACTTCCCTTGCTGAAGGGTTGGTAATTACATCTGTAACTTTCTGAACTTGTTTACAAGATACTACTATTAGAAAAAAAAGTATAAATTTAAAATTCGATTTCATACTTATAATAAAGCACAAATCGTATCAAAATTCTATCGTAAAAAGATGAAATACGTGCTGATTTAGAGTTAAGCTACTACCTCTCCATACAAATCAAAATCCTCAGCCTCAATAACTTTAATTGTAGCAAATTCTCCTGTTTTTAAATAGGTTTTAGTAGCGTCAATCAAAACTTCGTTATCCACATCTGGCGAGTCGTATTCTGTTCTTCCAACAAAATAATTACCCTCTTTTCTATCTATAACGACTTTAAACTCCTGTCCTATTTTGGCTTGGTTTAACTCCCAAGAAATCTGGGATTGGATTTCCATAATTTCATTGGCACGTTGCATTTTAACTTCTTCAGGCACATCGTCTTTTAAATTGTAAGCATGTGTATTTTCTTCATGTGAATAGGTAAAGCAACCTAAACGCTCAAAACGCATGTCTTTTACCCATTCTCTAAGTGTTTCAAAATCTTCTTGTGTTTCACCAGGATAACCAACAATTAGTGTAGTTCTAATCGTCATTTCAGGAACTTTAGCTCTAAATTCTTTCAATAGTTTAGTGGTCTTTTCTTTTGTTGTACCACGACGCATGCTCTTTAAAATAGAATCTGAAATATGCTGCAGAGGAATATCTAAATAGTTACAAACCTTAGGCTCTCGTTTCATTACATCCAAAACATCCATTGGGAAACCTGTTGGGAATGCATAGTGCAAACGAATCCATTCAATACCTTCAACCTTAACCAGATTTTCAAGCAGTTCCGCTAAATTTCGTTTTTTGTATAAATCTAATCCGTAATAGGTTAAATCCTGAGCAATTAGAATTAATTCTTTTACTCCATTAGCCGCTAATTTTTCAGCTTCAGTAACTAAATCTTCAATTGGTGTACTTTTATGTTTTCCTCGCATTAATGGAATGGCACAGAAACTACAAGGTCTGTCGCAACCTTCTGCAATTTTTAAATAGGCGTAGTTTTTAGGTGTTGTAGTAAGACGTTCTCCTATTAATTCGTGCTTATAATCTGCACCTAAAGCTTTCAACAAACCTGGTAATTCCGTAGTTCCGAAATATTGATCCACGTTAGGGATTTCCTTCTCTAAATCTGGCTTATAGCGTTCACTTAAACATCCCGTTACAAAAACCTTATCTACATCTCCATCTTCTTTTTTCTGCATATAGTGTAAAATTGTATTTACACTTTCTTCTTTAGCATTATTTATAAAACCACATGTATTAATTACAACTACATTACCTTCTTGCTCGTGCACAACATCTTTGCCACTAGCTTTCAGTTGTCCCATTAACACTTCACTATCGTAAACATTTTTACTACAGCCAAGTGTTACCACATTGATTCTATTCTTTTTCAGCGTTTTTGTTCTCATGCTCATTTTTAAATCAGTTTGCAAAGATACACAATGATTTACGATATACGCGTTTAGTTTTATAAATGCCTATTTTTAAACATTTCAACCTTAATTTAGTCATATTAAAAAAATAATTTCATGAAACACATTCAAATAAGCTTTTTGGTTTTGATTTTGACTTTAATGTTTGCGTGTTCATCAGATGACAACAACTCTGAAAACGATGAAATAACCGAAGAAAACATTTACTTTCCCCCAAATGATTCTGATATTTGGGAAACAAAATCTATTTCAGAATTAAACTGGAATGAGAATCAACTTCAATCCTTATTAGATTATCTCGAAACTAAAAATACCAAAAGTTTTATGATATTACATGAAGGTGAAATCGTAGTTGAAAACTATTTTAATGGTCATACAGCTACATCACCTTGGTATTGGGCTAGTGCAGGAAAAACACTAACCACAGCCATTACAGGAATTGCACAAGACGAAGGTTTGCTGGATATTAACGATAAGGTTTCGGATTATTTAGGCACAGGTTGGACAACAGCTCCATTAGAAAAAGAAAATTTAATCACTTGTGAAAATTTATTGAGTATGACCTCTGGCCTCGATGATAGCTTAGGAGACAACATTTCACCTTCTAATTTACAATATTTAGCTGATGCAGGAGACAGATGGGCTTACCATAATGTCTATGTAAAACTTCAGGATGTAATTGCTGAAGCAAGCAATGAAAGTTGGTCTAACTATTTTAATCTTAAATTAAGAGATAGAATTGGTATGACAGGTGCTTGGATTCAAGCTGATGATTTTAATGTGTATTGGAGTACAACACGAAGTATGGCACGTTTTGGACTGTTGACCTATGCTAAAGGTAAATGGGAAAGCAATCAAATTATACCTGAGGACTATTTGAATTTCGCCGTAAATACATCTCAAAACCAAAATAAGGCATATGGCTATATGTGGTGGCTTAACGGCAAATCTTCTTATCGATTACCACAAACACAAGTTCAATTTAGTGGCTCATTAATCCCAAGTGCACCAGCTGACATGTATGCCGCTTTAGGCAAAAATGATCAAAAAATCTACATTGTACCAAGTAAAAACTTAGTTGTTATTAGAATGGGAAATGCCGCTGACTCTGAAAATTTTGCTTTATCTAATTTTGATAATGAGCTTTGGTTACGGATTACTGCATTGATTGATTGAACAACTAAATTGTTAAATAATTAACAAATTGTTTAAATTATGAAATATATTATTGTTTTTATGTCGTTAAGAGAGAGATGAGATATCTTTGATAAAAACTTTGAATATGCACAACCACCTCATAAAAATAGCAGAAGACTTCGGAAGCCCAGTATATGTTTATGACGCTGAAACTATTATAAATCAGTATAACCGTTTGACCAATGCTTTTAGCAAGCTTAAACATTTAAAGCTCAACTATGCCGTTAAGGCGCTTTCTAACATTTCAATTTTAAAGCTTTTTAATTGCCTTGGTTCTGGATTAGACACCGTATCTATACAAGAAGTACAACTTGGCTTAAAAGCAGGATTTAAACCAGAAGATATCATCTACACTCCAAATGGAGTTTCTCTCAAAGAAATAGAAATTGCAGCAAAACTTGGTGTACAAATTAATATTGACAATCTTTCCATATTAGAACAATTTGGAACAAAACATCCTAAAACACCAGTATGTATAAGAATAAATCCACACGTTATGGCTGGTGGAAACACCAATATTTCGGTTGGGCATATTGATAGTAAATTCGGTATTTCAATACATCAAATTCCGTTGCTACTTCGCATTGTTGAAAATACCAAAATGAATATCAATGGTATTCACATGCATACTGGGAGCGACATTTTAGATATTGATGTGTTTCTCTATGCTAGTGAAATCCTTTTTGAAACTGCTAAAAATTTTAAAAATTTAGAATTTATCGATTTCGGTTCAGGGTTTAAAGTCCCATACAAGACTGGTGATATTGAAACCAACATTGAAGAATTGGGTATTAAATTGGGAAAACGTTTTAATGAATTTTCTAAAGAATATGGAAAAGATCTGACCTTGACCTTTGAGCCTGGAAAATTTTTAGTGAGTGAAGCTGGAGTGTTTTTAGCCAAGGTTAATGTTGTTAAACAAACTACCTCAACTGTTTTTGCCCAAATAGATTCTGGATTTAATCATTTAATTAGACCGATGCTTTACGGTTCTCAACACCAAATTATTAACATCTCCAATCCTAATGGTCGTGAGCGTTTTTATTCTGTGGTTGGGTACATTTGCGAAACAGATACGTTTGCAAATAACAGACGTATAAACGAAATAAACGAAGGAGACATCCTCTGTTTTAAAAATGCCGGAGCTTATTGCTATTCTATGGCGAGCAACTATAATTCGCGTTACAGACCTGCAGAAGTACTTTTACATAAAGGAGAATCGCACTTAATAAGAAAACGTGAAACCTTTGACGATATTCTGAACAACCAAATAGAAATTGAAATTTGAAAATGTAAACTCCTAATGTCACTCAATTATTTTACCTAAAAAATGATTTACTTTTGGGTTGATAGGATTACCTGTGCTACGTCTGTAAATCACCAATTGGCCACAGTGCCAAATAGCGTCAGCGATAGGACCATTAATTTGATTCCAAAACGGAATTTCTTGTTCTCCAAAAATTATTTTGAACTGAGATATATCATCACTCGTTCTCAAGATATCCGCCGAGGTTTTTAGGTTAATTAATGTTTTGGCTCGTAATTCTTTATATGAGAACTCTTCTTTAGTGCTTGTATTTTGTTTTTTTAAAGTTGAATTTAAAATTACTTTGGAGAGGTTGTAAATATGGTTGATAGTTTCCTCTGAAGTTCTTCCACTATCATTGGCTTTAAAACTCAAATCTTTTTTGGTTAAATCTTTTGAAGCCCAATAAAACCTAAAACCCAAAGCATCTACCATACGTGCTGCCATAGTACCAGCAGTAGAGTTTTGAGGATGGTCTGGCATTTCGTAATATGGCAAATCATTTTCTAGTATAGATTGTGAAAATGAGCTAACGCAGATTAAAAATATACTAAAGGAAATTATTTGTTTCATTTCATTTTTTTTCAAAGTTAAGTTAATAGCTAGAATTTAGTCCTTCAATTTATAAAAAGTAAAGCAATTAATTATATTTGCCGCTACCAAGTCTCACTTTGTCTGAGTTATGAATTTAAGAGAGAAATTATTTTTTGTACTAATACTAATTTATACCAGTATTGGTTTAGCCCAAGAACAAACAGATTTAAAGAGTGAGTTTACCGAAATCACAAAACCATCCATATTATCCACTCATCCTTTAGGGCTTTTGTTTATGAGGCTTGAAGGTAAATTTAAAGCCAAACCCACCAACAAAATAATTATAGATCCTAATCTTGCCAGTGGCAATGTTTGGTCTCCGCCAGTCGTTGCGTACATACCCAATACGGAACGCGATCGGGATTTTGTACGCAAATTTCCATGGCACGCAAGGGAATTTACAGTAGATGTGGATACGTTAGATGCCAAATCCATCGAGACACAAAACGATGGAGTAATAAAGGCTTTAAATTTTAGCATTGACATTCCTTTAAATAAAATGTCAGAGCTAACTTTAAAAATGAAAGCTTTTCTGCTTACAAAAGGCAAGTCTCCTTTTTCAATCTTTACAAATGATGCTTTTATAGAGGGTTTTCATAGTGCAGTTGCTGGTGGAGAAGATCCGTTTGACAGAAAACTATATCCATACAATAAAGCTCGAATTCGTTACAACGACCGAAATAATAATGTAATGGACTTAAAAAATGGTGATTTTGTATTTAGTGGTATTGAGGCTAATTACTCTTTCTTTCCGAAGTTTGAAAAGCTAAATGCAAAAGGCTATTTCCTTAACGTGGGAAGCCATTTGGGCATAAATACCTCAAAATACAATAGTTCTACTGACCTAGGTTTAAACGGGAATTTTACAAAATCTTTCACACTTAAAAATCCACACCGAAAAATAAATGTTGGATTAAGTTTGGGTGGTATGATGAGGGATGTTATAACATTTAAACGCAAACAGTTAGACCTTGGCACCAACAGTAGCATTGCTTATTTAGAATGTATTGCTGAATATAAGTACCTGTCAAAAAGTGGTACAACACATAGTTTTGGTTTTGATTTTTATATTCAAACAAGTTTAAATAAAAGCAGTGAGTTTGATTATGTAGTACCTACAAAAAATGGAACATCGTTTAAGAGTTGGAATACTGGAATTAGTAATTTGTACAAAAACAATAATTACTGGACCTTTATGTATGCTTTTGGCAAAAGAAATACTTTAAAGCTATATCTTCAACAAGATTTTACTGTAAATAACCATCCAGATATTCAAACAGGAATTGGATATAGTATTCCTTTTTAATTTTATCCTATAAATCTCACAGTAAAATTATTCGTTATTCAACTGTTCTTTATACGAATCAATATTTGCCTTTTCTTTAACTGGTAATTCTGGTTCTTTAATATCTGAATATTCCTTTAACGTATCATATAAAATTTTAGCAACGATATAGCGCGCTGTTGGTTTATCATCAGCCGGAATATTATACCAAGGAGCATGGAACTTAGAGGTTTTGTTAATAGCATCCTCGTAACAGGCTTGGTAGTCATCCCAAAGTTTTCGTTCCTTTAAATCACCTGCTGAAAATTTCCAGTTTTTTTCAGGTCTATTTAAACGTCTTAATAATCTGTTTTTTTGTTCTTCTTTTGAAATATTTAAAAAGAATTTGAAAATTATAGTACCATTGTCTGAAATGTGCTTTTCAAAATTACTGATTTTATTAAATCGTTTTTCCCAAAAGGCTTCGTCAACATCATCAACTGAGTTAATGTGTGGCATATTCTCGTTCAATAAATATTCTGGATGCACTCTGGTGACTAATACATTTTCGTAATGTGTTCTGTTGAATATACCAAATTTACCGCGTGCAGGTAAAGCTTTGTGATGCCTCCAAAGAAAATCATGCTTCAGCTCTAAATCAGTTGGTTTTTTAAAGCTGTGTGCAACAATTCCTCTAACATTAAACTCCTTAAAAACTTCTCTGATTAAGCTATCTTTTCCTGCAGTGTCCATGCCTTGTATGCAAAAAAGAACAGCATATTTACCATGCGCATACATTGTGTTTTGGATCTCGGCTAAATTTTCACTGATTTCCCTTAATTCTTTTTCAACTTTCTTTTTACTTTCTCCTAAATTGTAGGTGGTCGGTAATTCTGAAATATTGATTTGAGACGATACTTTAAAATCTTCAACATTTATTTCTTTCATAACTACAATTGTCTTTATTTGTCTTTCTCTTCAGATTCATCCTCATCTGTATCATCATAAATTAAAGGATGATCGACTTTACCTAAACCTACTATTTTAATTATACTGTCTACCGTATTGTACAGCATTAAGACTACTACAATCAATCCACCACTTAATATTGCGGACAACCCTAAACTCACATAATAAATTGCTGAGTACCATGAGTTAGGGACATTGTCTGCTTCAGTAACAGGAATATTCATAAGTTGAAAAACAATCATTGCCGCGACGAAAACAACAGTATCTATTTTAGCAATTAGCAATACGTGTTTATAATGTTCATTTTTTAGTTTAGACTTTATCCCTGAACTTATACTAAGTAATGTTAACAACAATGCCAAAATAGTAGCGGATGCCAACACTATTGTGTTACACAATGCATTGATACCAGGTAATGAAGATGTAATAAGTGATTTGGCTTCGTAACCACTAATATTCCCTAGTCCGTATGCACCCAAACCAATAAAAACGGCAGATATTACACCACCTAAAAGGGCTCTTTTATTGTAGCGGGTTAGTTTAATCATAATATTTATTTTGAAGCAAATGATTTCACATCACTTTCGCTAACCTCTTTTCCTCCCAAAATAATCAAACGTTCAATGACATTGCGCAGTTCGCGTATATTTCCTGTCCAATCATAATTTTGGAGTAATTTAACGGCTTTATCAGAAAATGACTTATTTGCTGTACCTTGTTCTTTTGAGATTTTATCTGAAAAATATTCAATCAATAATGGAATATCCTCTCTTCTATCGTTTAAAGCAGGCACTTTAATTAAAATTACTGCTAATCTGTGATAAAGATCTTCCCTAAATTTTCCGTCTTCAATTTCTTTTTTTAAATCTTTATTGGTAGCTGCAATAACGCGTACATTTACTTTAATATCCTTATCACTGCCTACACGTTGCACTTTACTCTCTTGTAAAGCACGTAAAACCTTAGCTTGTGCAGAAAGGCTCATATCTCCGACCTCATCAAGAAAAATAGTACCTCCATTTGCAGCTTCAAATTTACCTGCACGGTCTTTGTTTGCAGATGTAAACGCACCTTTAACATGCCCAAATAATTCGCTTTCAATTAATTCAGAAGGGATTGCGGCACAATTAACTTCTATCATCGGACCTTTAGATCGTTCCCCTTTTTGATGCAACCAATGCGCTACCAATTCTTTTCCGGTTCCGTTTGGTCCTGTAATCAAAACCCGAGCATCGGTAGGAGCTACTTTATCTATCATTTCTTTAATACGAGAGATGCCATCACTTTCTCCTATCATCTCATAGTTCTTTGAGACCTTTTTTTTCAGTCTGGTATTTTCAACCACAAGTTCTTTTCTGTCTAACGCAATTCGAACAGTATTCAACAACCGATTTAAATCTGGTGGTTTTGAGATATAATCAAAAGCTCCCAAACGCATAGTGTTTACAGCCGTGTCTAAATCACCATGACCAGAAATCATTACCATAGGCACTTCTGGCTTTATCTTTTTTACAGCTTCCAAAACCTCAACGCCATCCATTTTTGGCATTTTAATATCGCAAAGCACTAGGTCATAATCCTCCTTTTTTATTTTCTCAATACCAGATAAACCATCTTCAGCTTCCTCTACTTGGTAACTGTCATTTTCTTCTGAAAGTATTTTTACCAATACTCTTCTTATAGCAGCTTCGTCTTCAATTATTAAAATTTTTGACATAGTTATATTTTTACTTTTAAACCTGTTCTTAAATAAAAAGCATTTAAATCATCTAATTTATAAACGTCATTTCTGTCGTTGTCTCTTAACACATTATTTAACCTACCTGTATAACCTATATAGGTATATGCAAAAAGGTATTTGCTTAATTTATATTCGTAACCAAAACCACCCACCACAAGCGACAGTGAAATGTGATCTACTGATTTTCCTTGAACAGAAGTTGGCTCTTGAAGGTGTGCAAAGTATCCATCTACACTGGCAAATGCTTGTATGGTATTTTTTTGATCTAAGAAATATTTTACATTAGATTTTGGTATACCTAAAGAAAATGACCAATTCTCATTAATCCTTCTATAGTAACTAACAAAAGGCAAAGGAAAAGGCAAACCAGTTGTGGTGTTATAGGTAAGTCCCAAAATTAATCTGTAAGGACGTTTGGAACTTTCATCTTCCGTTCTATCGTTAATAACAAAAACACCTCCGTTAAGAAAAAGATCATCTGAGGTTATACTTTGGGTTAAGGTAGAGGCTATTCTAGGATTAACCTTAAATCCCAAACGCCACATTTCGCTTGTTTTAAAAGTGTATCCCAAATTTAAATCTATAATATTTATGGTTTCTAATAATGACCTGTCAAAAGGGTAACTATCTTCTAGATTTAGAATAACCCGATTGTATTCTCCTCCAATAATAAAATACGCGTCCTTTTTAAGCTCTATTGGGTAATTAACCAAAGCTCTTAGCCTTGTGTACTGATCTTCGGATTTACTTTTTGGAATAAATGAATACTCTAACCTTGCCAAGTCTGTTAATTGGGCATTGGTTATTTCTGACCAGCAGATAAAACCTAAGATAAATAGAATTTTATAAAGTTTAATTTTCATATATTATCCAATTTTTAAGCACTTATTCTTTTTGCTTTTCAATGATGTGAACATCTCGCTGTGGAAAAGGAATAGTAACATTATTTTCCCTAAACAGACGATCAATTTCAAACCGTATATCACTTTTAGGAAACTGGGCTTTAAAACTATCAGCAAGCGTAAAAATAAGTTTAAAGTCTAACGAACTATCTCCAAAATTTTTAAACACTACTGAAGGCTCTGGTTCACTAATAACTGCATCATGAGTGCTTGCGGCTTGTAACAATAATTTTCTTACCAATTGAACATCACTTCCGTAAGCAACGCCTACTTCTACACTTTCGCGTGTGATAGTTCCATTTTGAGTCCAATTATACAAGCTATTAGTTAAATATAAATGATTAGGAATCACTAGAACCTTATTATCTATGGTAACAGCTCTTGTTGTTCTTAATTTTATCTCTTCTACCCTACCTACTTTATCTTCAATTTCTATAATATCACCAACATGTACGGTCTGGTCTACCAAAATGAAAACACCGGAGATAATATCTTGAAATAAAGTTTGAAGTGCTAACCCAATACCAATTAATAATGCCGCAGATGCTGCAAAAACGGCAGTAACGTTAACTCCTACAGAATGTAATGTAATCAGAAATATAATAAGATATATTAACCATCTAAAGTAGCCAAAGACAACATTGAACTTTCCTTTATCCTCAGCCGGTAATTTTCTTGTAATTATTTTAAGTACAAACCTTAACAATAAGGTTGTAATAAATATTACTGTTACTAAAATGATAATATCAAAAATTGAAATGCTTATATCATCAGTAAAATCAATATGTTGCCCAAGAAAACCTTTCACAGCTTCCCAAGTGCTACTTTCTGTAATTGTTTCCTCTATTTCTTTAAAGTCTTGCATTACTTAATTAATATTTCATCCACTTAAAGAGTTCTTTGTATGTTGGTTTTTTTCCATACATCAATATACCAACTCTATAGATTTTAGCAGCAAACCATACTGCAAAAATAAATGTCCCTATCAATATAAGGAGAGACAGACCTTGCTGCCATAAAGGAACTCCAAAAGGAATACGCATTAGCATCACCACTGGAGATGTAAATGGAATAAACGAAAACACAGTAGAAACCGTACCATGCGGATCTTCTATTACTGTAAAAATACCAACATATACAGCAAGTATCAATGGCATTAAAATAGGCAACATAAATTGTTGGGTGTCTGTTTCATTATCAACTGCTGCTCCAATTGATGCATATAATGAGCTATACAGCAAGTAACCGCTAATAAAAAATAGCATAAAAGCTATAATTAAATTCGTCATAGGTAAATTACCAATTGCTGTTATTAAATTCTCTGCAAAAGCTTGTGCTCCTTCTTCTTGAATGGCTTGGTTCACCATTTCTTGCTGTGGTGTTTGTACTTGAGCCAAATCAATTCCAAAAATAGCTGAAACCACTACCAATAGCACACCTCCTAAAATTACCCATATTACAAATTGTGTAACTCCTGCCAATGATGTTCCTATAATTTTCCCCATCATAAGCTGAATAGGTTTTACTGAGGATATGATAACTTCAATGATTCGGCTAGTTTTTTCTTCAATAACACTACGCATTATCATATTGCCATAAATAATTATAAACATGAACAACAAATAGCCGGCAGCACCACCAAAGGCCAATTTCATGATATTATCAATTTTAGAACTTTTTTCTCCCTCAAAACTTTCTTGAGCAATATCAATATTTACTTTAGATAATCGTATTTGCTCCAAATCTACACCTACACTTTGTAGTTTTAAGTCTGAAAATTTCTTTTCTAATTTTCTTTCCAAACTAGAAATAGTACCCAATGATGGTGAATCTTGTGAGTAAAATTTAACATTTCCTGTGAAATTTTGAAGATCATTTACTTTTGAAATGTAAAGCAATCCGTAATCCTCCTTTTCTTTAACCAATATCTTAGCCTCCTCCAAGCTCAATTCATTAAGCATTGTATAATTGGTATTCTCTGTATTTTCAAACACATCGTTTAATAAGCCTGTTTCATCCAAAACTGAAATAGTTCGTAGCTTATCATTATTAAGTTGTGATAAATAGGCAACAAGAGCAACAAGGGCAATCATTATTATAGGACTTAAAAACGTCATAATAATAAAGGATTTGTTTCTTACTTTAGTAAGGTATTCTCGTTTTATAATGAGTGGTAAATGATTCATTATCAATTATTTTTTACTGTTTGAATAAAAATATCGTTTGCCGAAGGAATGACTTCTACAAAATGGTGAACCTCTGCTTTATTGGTTAAAAATGACAATAAATCATTTGGTGATGTACCACTATCAATTTTTATATTTAATTTAATATCATCATTGAGGTTTTTAAACGTAGCAGGTAATACATCAAAACTAGCTTTAATATCATTTAAAACATTTTCACTGTTGTTAGATTGTAAACCAACTTCAAATGTGTTTGTTTTATATTGACGCTTTATGTCATTCAACCTTCCATCCAAAACTTTGTTTGATTTGTGCAACAATGCTATATGATCACACAACTCTTCAACCGATTCCATACGATGGGTTGAAAAAATTACGGTTGCTCCTTCGTCCCTTAGTTTTAGAATTTCATCTTTAATCAAATTGGCATTTATGGGATCAAAACCAGAAAATGGCTCATCAAAAATTAACAATTTTGGTTGATGAAGCACTGTAACGATAAACTGAATTTTTTGAGCTTGTCCTTTACTTAACTCTTGTATTTTTTTGTTCCACCAATCTCCAATTTCTAGTTTTTCAAACCAATATTTTAATCGAGTTTTTGCTTCGGCTTTAGACATTCCCTTTAATTGCGCCAAATAAAGTGCTTGCTCTCCGACCTTCATGGATTTGTATAAACCTCTTTCCTCTGGCAAGTAACCAATATCTTTTATATGTTCTGGTTTTAATGGTTGTCCGTCTAATAATACACTGCCTTGATCTGGCATTGTAATTTGGTTTATTATACGGATTAAAGTTGTTTTACCTGCACCATTAGGACCCAAAAGACCAAAAATACTACCTTTAGGAACAGCGATGGAAACATTGTTTAGCGCTTTAAATTTTCCGTAGTGTTTAGATACAGAATCAGCTACTAATAAATCGTTCATATTAGTTTATAGTTAGAAATTACGTTAGCACGTAAATATATTAAATGTTATAGAGTTTGACATATAAAGCCCTATTAATTAAACCTTTTTTGTAAATTTTTGATTGAATTGAATGAGTCTGAATTGTGATTTTTCAAAAAGAATTAAAAAAATTCTGAGATAATTAAATCATAAAAAACAAAACCCACCCTTATAGCTAAATAAGGATGGGAAAAAATTGCTATGAAAAAGAAAAATTACCGCTAATTAGCATTAGCGATAATTCAAAGATAGTATTTTTTATGAATTAGAGGCTTTTTATGAGAACATATCTTTAACCTTTTCAAAAAATGACTTGTCAGAACTTTCAGGTTTAGGCTCAAAATGTTCGTCATCTTTCATGCTCTCAAAAAACTCTTTCTGTTTTTTACTTAAGGTTTTTGGTGTCCATACATTTACATGTACCAAAAGGTCTCCTTTACCATAACCATTGATGCTTGGGATACCTTTACCTCGTAATCTTAAAATCTTTCCAGATTGTACACCAGCTTCAATTTTAATCCTAACTTTACCGGTTACGGTATCAATTTCCTTAGAGGTTCCCAAAACTGCATCTGGTATACTCACATACATATCATAATGTAAATTATCTCCTTCGCGTTTCAAGGTTGGGTGATCTTCTTCTTGTATTGCAACCAAAAGATCTCCAGCAATGCCATTACCAGGAGCATCGTTACCTTTTCCTGTGACTTTAAGCTGCATACCTTCAACAACTCCCGCAGGTATTTTTACAGAGACTGTTTCTTCTTCAACCTTTAAGCCTTGTGCATCTGCATCTGCAGGTTTTTTGTCAATCATTTGACCTGCTCCACCACAAGTTTGACAAGGTGAAGCCGTTTGCATTCTTCCTAAAATTGTGTTAGTAACTCGTGTAACTTGACCCGAACCGTTACAAGTTGTACAAGTTTTATAAGTAGTGCCTGCTGCTTGTTTTTTCCGCTTTACTTTTATTTTCTTTTCTACACCATTGGCAACTTCCTCTAGAGATAAAGTAACACGGATACGCAGGTTACTTCCTTTAACAACACGCTGTCTTCCGCCTCCGCCAAAGCCACTGAATCCGCCTCCACCACCAAAAGCTCCTCCAAAGATATCGCCAAACTGGCTGAATATATCATCCATATTCATACCGCCTCCGCCAAAGCCGCCTCCGCCTTCAAAGGCTTGGTGACCAAATTGGTCATAGCGTGCTTTTTTGTCAGCGTTACTAAGAACTTCGTAAGCTTCTGCAGATTTTTTAAATTTATCTTCAGCTTCTTTATCATCAGGATTTTTATCAGGATGATATTTTAGAGCCATCTTTCGGTAGGCTTTCTTAATCTCAGCTGCTGTTGCGTTTTTGCTTACTCCTAATATATCGTAATAATCTTCTTTCATCTTAATTTTTTACTGTCCTATAACTACTTTAGGGAAACGTATAACCTTATCTCCCAACTTATAACCTCGCTCCACCACATCGATTATCTTTCCTTTTAAATCCTCGCTAGGTGCTGGTATTTGTGTTATAGCTTCATGATCGTCTGCATTAAAGGTGTCTCCTTTTTTAACACCTATTTTAGATAAACCTTTTTGCTCTAAAGTTGATAAAAGCTTATTGTAAATTAACAATACACCTTTTCTCATTTCTTCTGCCTCTTTGTCTTCTTCAATGTGCAAAAGAGCTCGTTCAAAATCATCTAAAATTGGTAACATAGACAACATAACGTCTTGGCTGGCAGTTTTAAATAATTCTATTCGCTCTCTCGTTGTTCGTTTTTTATAGTTTTCAAACTCAGCGAAAAGCCTCATGAATTTATCTTTTTCACTAGCTAATTGACTTTGCAACTGCTCTTCCGTAGATACTTCTTCTTTTTCTTGAATTATCGCTTCTTCAGTTGTAGCGCCTTCAATTTGGGGTTCTTCAACCTCTTTATTTTTATCTTTTTTGCTCATTTTGAGTCTCTAATTTTAAGTCTTTGATTTTAGATTTGGCAAAAGTACTGCCATTATTATTAAAATGTCAAAATGTCATTAACATTTTTTTATAATACTTTACCATCAGTAATGCTTAACTTTACGGAATTAAACAAAACAAAAACACCAACATGAAAACATCATTTTTAAAAATTTTTACGATTGTAGCATTTGCTTCATTAGTAAGTTGTAATAACAAAGCCAAAGAAGCAGAGACTACTGAGGCTGAAGAAGCAGCAGTTGCAGAAGCCACTGCAGTAACTTATAAAGCTGATACTGATAAATCCATGATTGAATGGAAAGGTTTTAAACCAACTGGTACGCATAATGGTACAATTGCTATCTCTAAGGGAATGGTAGAAGTAACCGATGATACAATAGAAAGTGGAAACTTTACTATTGATATGGGTAGTATTGAAGTTAAAGATATTCCTAAGGAAGATGAGGGCAACGCCAAATTAGCAGGACATTTAAAAAGCCCTGACTTTTTTAATGTTGAAGAATATCCTAATGCAAAATTTGAAGTGACAAAAATTGAAGATAGAGATGGAAAAACTATGCTTTCTGGAAATTTAACTATGAAAGAAACTACAAATAACATCTCATTTCCCGTAACCACTTCTATGGAAGGTGATACAATGAAATTAACTAGTGAAACCTTTACAATTGATCGTGCTAAGTGGAACGTAAAATATGGTTCCAAAGCATTTTTTGATGATTTGGGAGATCAATTCATTAATGATGATATTGAATTAAAAGTAATACTTGTGGCTAATAAAGCTTAATAAGCCTAACACTATTAAAGTATAAGCATCTGTATTTTGCAGGTGCTTTTTTTTATAGCTTAAAATAATTTTAATCTATTTTAATAAGTTCTCTAAAGCGGGTTTTAAGTTAGGATAAGTGAAATCAAACCCTTTATCCTCAATTTTTTGCGAGCTTACACGTTGGCTTTCAAATAGAAGAATATGCATTTCGCCCAATACCAATTTCATTATAAATTTTGGGATATTGGGAAGAATTAAAGGACGTTTTAAAATTTTTGCGGCAGTTTTAGTTAGTTCTTCATTACTAACTGGGTTTGGTGCGACTCCATTAAAAACACCTTCTGATTTATTTTGAAAAGCAAATACAAAAATCTTTGCTAAATCTTGGATATGAATCCAGCTTTGCCATTGTTTTCCACTACCAAACGCAGCTCCAACACCATATTTTATAGGCTTAACAATTTGTGGTAAGGCTCCTCCATCTTCTGCGAGCACTAAGCCAATTCTTATTTTTGCAACTCTTGCACCAACTTCCTCAAAGCCATCCACTACAGCTTCCCAAGCTTGTACCACATCTCCTAAAAACGTGGGTGAGATTTGAGTATTATCCTCTTCATAGTAATTGGTGAGGCTTGTTGGATAAACACCTACTGCACTTGCTGAAACCACATAATCTATCTTGTAATTAAAAGCTCGAATAGTATCTTGAAGTAATTGTGCTGTTTTGGTTCTGCTTTCGAGGATTATTTTTTTGTAGTCTTCCGTCCAACGTTTGGATATGGACGCTCCAACCATATTTATAATTCCAGACACGCCTTCAAAACAATTTTTATCTATTTCATTAGTATTGGGATTCCAATAAAAACCTTTGTAATTCTTTTCTTTGGTAAGTTTATTTTTGGAGGTTGTTAAATAATGTACATCAATTCCTTCTTTATGACATTGTTTTACAATTTCTTGCCCAATCAAACCTGTTGCACCTGTAATTAAAACGGTCATTTTTCTCTTTTTATTAAAGATACAAAAGGCACAACTTGTAAGAATAGACTTTAGTTTGGATTTAACGTTTAATCGCTCTAAGCATTTCGCGTTTACCAGGCGGACCAGGCAAACGTTCTACTTTAAAACCCACAGCTTGCATAGCGCGTCTTACACTTCCTTTTGCGGAATAGGTAACTAAAACTCCGTTTTCCTTTAAGGCTTGAAACATGATACAGAAGATATCTTCTGTCCAAAGATCTGGTTGTACACGTGCTCCAAAAGCATCAAAATAAATGATATTATATTCCGCTTCCGATTTAATCTCTTTAAAAAATTTTTGTTGCTTTTGAAGTTGAAAGTTTTGGGAAATGCTTTCCTCCTCTTCCCAAGGAGTTTGGTGCATTTTTTCAAAAGTATTTTTGTGTGCTATTGAGATTAAGTCAGTATAATTAAGTTGAGTAATTTCATCCATCTCAACAGGATAGGCCTCCACACCAACATAGTTGATTTTAAGATTTAGTTTTTCGGCTTCAACTAACGTTAAAAATGCATTAAGACCTGTACCAAAGCCTATTTCTAAGATGTTGACTTCTGTTGTGCTGTGAGAGGTGGTAGAAGCTAGTTCATTAAAAAAGAAAAGCAAACCATGTTTTAAAAACACATGGTTTGCTTCGTTTAAGGCACCATGGATGGAATGGTATTGCTCATTCCAATCTTCAATCTGTATGGTTTTAGAACCATCAGAAGTGGTAATGATTTTTCGTTTCAAAAGTTATTTTTTGAGCAAAACTCCATCTGCTTCAAACTTGTACTCAAGTTGTGGAACAGTAATGGCTTCTATTTCTTCTTTAGATTTACCTGCATCCTCTGCGTAGTGCTTTAATTCATCCACAGGAGTTTCAGCCACAAAAGCTTTTCCGCTAATAATTACTTCACCTTTTGCATCTAAAGGCATAAAGAAACCATAATCTTTAAATTTTACCATAACTTCCTTTTCATCATCCATATCTAAAGTCATCCAACAACCTTTTTTAGAGCAAACCTCAATGATTTCCGCCTTTACTTTTGTGTTAATTGTATCTCCTGGTTTCATATTATTATAAGTCTCCATCATCTCTTCTGCAGACAATACATCTTTGTCGCTAATTTCCATTCCTATAGACGTATATGCCAATTCAGGTTTAGTCTCTTCTACTTTAATATCTGTTGTTTCTTTTTTATTTTTACACGCTACAATAGATATAGAAAGCGCCAGGATTAAAATTAGATTTTTCATTTTTAATTGGTTTGTTTTTGAGTTAAATACAAGACAAAGTTAAGGATTTTAAGATAATATTACCTTTTTTTAACGGTTATCATTTTGTAATTTCGCAGAACTAAAAATTAAGACTTTACATGGCAAAAAACAACCAAAACGAAATCGATATCGTAACTACCGAAAAATCAAAAATAAACACGGTTGATTTTAACAATCTTATATTTGGTCGTGTTTTTACTGATCATATGTTTGTTTGCGATTTTGAAGACGGTAAATGGCAAACGCCAAAGGTTATGCCTTACCAAGCTATGAGCATTGAGCCTTCTGCTCGTGTATTTCATTATGGGCAAGCTGTCTTTGAAGGCATGAAGGCTTATAAAGATGACGACGGTAAGGTGTTTTTGTTTAGGCCAGAAGACAACCACAGAAGAATCAATAAGTCTGCCGCACGTTTGGCAATACCCGAATTTCCAAAAGATTATTTTTTTAATGGCCTTGAGGCGTTGTTAAATGCAGATAAAGATTGGATTAAACCAGGGCTTGGTAACTCGCTTTATATTCGTCCGTTTGTTATAGCGACAGAGGCTGCAATTTCTGCATCTCCAGCAGCAACCTACCGGTTTATGATTATTTGTTCACCAGCAAAGGCTTACTATAATGCACCTGTACGAGTTTTATTTGCCGAAAAATTCAGTCGTTCTGCAGATGGAGGTGTTGGATTTGCAAAAGCAGCAGGAAATTATGCTGCTCAGTTTTACCCAACTAGCTTAGCCCAGAAAAAAGGGTTTCAGCAAATTATTTGGACCGACGCTTCTACTCATAAATATTTAGAAGAAGCTGGTACAATGAATATTTTTTTCAGAATAAACGATACACTTATTACAGCTCCTACAAGTGATAGGATTTTGGATGGTATAACACGAAAAAGTGTAATTCAGCTAGCTAAAGATTTAGGTATTAAATGCGAAGTGAGACAAGTAAGTGTTGAAGAGATTAAAAATGCCGCAAAAGACGGAAGTCTCAAAGAAATTTTTGGTGCTGGTACGGCTGCCGTTATTAGTCCGGTTTCTGCATTTGAACATGCTGATGATGTCTTTGAAATTGAGCAAATACCGAATTCTTACGCCATGTTGTTTAAAGAGAAATTAATGCATATTCAACATAACATTGGTTTGGATGAACATGGGTGGAGGTATGAAGTGGTTAGTAAATAAAAATTGAATTATTTTTTATTTAAAATAGCTTCAATATTTGGTTTAAAGTAATTTGGCCCTTTTAAAACTTTACCGTCTTCTCGGTAAATAGGTTCACCATCGTTACCTAATTTACTCATATTACTTCGTTGTATTTCTTCAAATACTTCTTCAATTTTATGTTGCATACCGTGTTCTATAATTGTTCCGCATAATATATATAGCATATCTCCCAAAGCATCTGCTACCTCTACCAAATCATTGTCGTTAGCGGCTTCTAAATATTCTTCATTCTCCTCTCGCATTAATTTATAGCGTAGCATATTTTTTTCTAAACCTAAATCTGCCTTAGGGCTTTCTCTATGACCTATTTTAAAGGCAGTGTGAAATGTTTTTACGGCATTAATTTTATTTTGCATAATCTTAAATAAATCTTATGTTATTGTTTTTTCGTATATAATGATTAGAGACAGTTTTTCAAAGCTATTTTAGTCTCAATTTATTTACTTTTGCATAAAAATAAGAAGATGTTCAGTAACGGTCAATTGATTTTTGGTTTATTATTTTTTATAGCCTTTGCTATTATAGTTGGCTACCAATACCGCAAGGATCTTAAACTCCATAAGCGCTATTATAAAGGAACAGTTTGGGTACTTATTGCCTTTATTGGTTTTATTGCCATGATTGCTGCGGTTAAGTTTGTTTTTATGTAAATAAGAGCTTGTTTATCGTTGCCGTTTTATAAAAGTGTCTCTATTCTTCAGTATTCTTTTTTTTACTTTTTATTAATTTTTACTCCTCAAATTTAGTGGAAAGACATATTTACAG
>CAJXVG010000027.1 GCA_913061495.1 uncultured Winogradskyella sp. | reverse complement strand
GCCTTTAGATAATATTCATTTATGGACACACTTTTTTTTGTATAAAACCTCCGTTTTTCTTGGTAGAATTGGGTGTTACAAATGTGTTACTATTTGTGTGTTTTTGTTGTATTAATATAAATTATGAATGTCTAGTTTTGCGGCACAAAAATATAGATTCTTATAGATGATAAGATAACTTTAAATTATTAATATTAATTATTACAGTACTTAAAGATCTTACCATTTTGATTAAAAGCAAAGTTTCTTCCCGAACAACGGATTTGTTGCGAAAAGTTTTTGCGCTGCAGGATTAATAGCCCCTTTTTTTACAAACCGTCAAAAGCATATTTCTCAGAACAGCAAGTTATTAAACTACATTTAATTATCTGCTAATGTTAACATAACATGGGTTGCATAAAAATCCCTCATCTTTGTACTGCAAAAGAAAGTTAGATAAGCTTTAGTTAGATTAGCAAAAAGTTAGTTGAAAAGTCGGTATTAATTTATCGGCTTTTTTTTATAATTTATTATGCACCTTTTTAAAATAGATAAATGACTTTTGCAATCTGCTGCCATACCAAGAAAACATCTCACCATCCACAATTTTCACTTTAATAGCTGGGAATTTTTCTTCGAATTTTGAAACGTGCTTTGTCTTAAATGGATAAGGTTCACTTGAAAGAAAAATGACTTCAGCTTCCTTAAGATTAGAATCATCAAGGTCAATACTTGGATAACGCTCTTTCTTTGTAAATACATTTTTGAAACCTCCCTCTGTTAGCATGGCATTAATAAAGGTATTGGAAGCTACTACCATCCAAGGTTTTTTCCATATAAAATAAGCTGTCTTTAAAGTTGGTTTTGATTTTAAGTAATTTTGAAAATGGCTGCGCTCCTTTTGAATAATTGACACAATGCTATTGGCCTTCTCTTCAACATTAAAAATTTTGCCGTACATTTTAATGAGTTCAAAAGCATCTTCGAGATTATTAACATCACTTATATGAATCGGAGCAAAAGGTTGTAATGCTTCAATAATTGGTTTGGTATTCTCTTCTTTATTACAAAGAATAATATCTGGCTTAAGTGCTTTTATTTTTTCAACATGAATTTGTTTTGTTCCACCAACGACTGTTTTAAATTTTCTTAAATGCGAAGGGTGAACGCAAAATTTGGTAATACCAACTATTGAATCTTCTAAACCTATATCTACAAGCAATTCTGTTTGTGATGGCACCAAAGAGACTATCCTTTTCGGTGTTTCGTTAAGTTGAATCGTTCTATTTAGCTGATCTTTGTATTCCATGTTGAGATGCTGAAACGCAATCAGTATAACAAATTAATTTTTCAAAATAGTTTTCATTTGCACCTGTAACGCTTCAGCTTTTTGGGCAGCAGCTTGTGCAAAATTATCATCTTGTGAAGCATATATAATTCCTCTTGATGAGTTAATTAATAAACCAACAGAATCATTCATACCATATTTACATACATCTTGAAGATTTCCTCCTTGCGTTCCAACACCAGGAACCAATAAAAAATTATCTGGAATTATTTTTCTGATGTCTGCTAAATATTCAGCTTTTGTTGCACCAACCACGTACATTAGATTTTCTGAATTTTTCCATGTTTTAGACGTTTCCAAAACTTGTTTGTACAACTCAACTCCATCAACCGTTTTAGTTTGAAAATCAAAAGCTCCTTGATTAGATGTTAAAGCTAAAAGAATAGTGTGCTTATCCTTAAACGCCAAAAAAGGCTCCACAGAATCCTTACCCATATATGGAGCAACGGTTACACTGTCAAAACCTAAATCCTCAAAAAACGCTTTAGCATACATGGTACTGGTATTGCCAATATCACCACGTTTGGCATCTGCAATAGTGTAAATTTCAGGATGGTTTTCGTTTAGGTAATTGATGGTCTTTTCTAAGGCTTGCCATCCTTTTATACCATAAGCTTCGTAAAAAGCGGTGTTGGGCTTGTATGCTACACAGAGGTGATGTGTCGCATCAATTAGTGCTTTATTGAATGCAAAGATTGGATCTTCCTCTTTTAATAAGTGTTTTGGGATTTTATTTAAATCCACATCTAGTCCTATACACAGAAAAGATTTCTTTTTTTTGATTTGGTTTGTTAGTTGGGTTGTTGTCATTTACAATAAAAAAAGCCTCAAAAAAGAGGCTTTGGTTTTAGATTACATCATCATTAGCTTTTAACAACTCTGTGTTTTCAGCCAACATAAGTTCGTCAATAATTTTTTGGATGTCGCCATCAATTATATTTGATAAATCGTAAAGTGTTAATCCTATTCTATGGTCTGTAACACGACCTTGAGCGTAATTATATGTTCTAATCTTAGCACTTCTGTCACCAGAACTCACCATACTTTTTCGCTTTGCAGAATCTGCTTCTCGCTGCTTCTCTAGTTCTTTTTCATACAAACGAGATCGTAACACTTTTAAAGCTTTCTCCAAGTTTTTATGTGATGATTTTTGGTCTTGACAACTCACAATCATACCAGTTGGCTCGTGGTGCAGTTTAATTGCCGAGTAGGTTGTGTTTACAGACTGACCTCCAGGACCTGTGGATGTGGTACGTTCTATACGCACTTCGGTCATATCGAGTTCAAAATCAATTTCTTCAGCTTCTGGTAATACCATAACGGTTGCAGCACTTGTATGTACACGACCTTGTGTTTCGGTTTGCGGCACACGTTGTACACGATGTACACCAGCTTCAAACTTCAAAGTTCCATAAACATCTTCTCCAGAGACTTCAAAAATGATTTCTTTAAACCCACCAGATGTTCCTTCGCTTGTACTTACAACATCGACTTTCCAGCCTTTGTCGCTACAATATTTTGAATACATTCTGTATAAATCACCTGCAAAAATACTCGCTTCGTCTCCACCTGTTCCTGCTCTTACCTCAACAACAACATTTTTGGCATCATCTGGATCTTTTGGAATGAGCATAAAACGAATTTCCTCTTCCAATTTATCAATAGATTCCTTGGCTTCTTCAAGTTGCATTTTTGCCATTTCTACCATTTCGTCATCTGAGCCATCGGCAATGATTTCTTCAGCTTCTGAGATGTTATCTAAGGCCTCTTTATAAATTTCACCTTTATCTACGATTAATTTAAGATCCTTGTATTCCTTCATCAGCTTCGTATAACGTTGCTGATCTGATATAATATCTGGTTGAATGATAAGATCGTTGACCTCATCGAAACGTTGTTTTATAATCTGAATTTTCTCTAGCATCTCTCTTCAAAAAATTGGAATTCAAAAGTACAATATTTTATGGATTTTGAAGCGTATGAGATTTGTTTTGAAATTATAAAAATAAACAGCCTGAATTATACGTTATAAAAGTATGCGAAAGCAAGTAATCTCTATACTAAACTACTACAAACCTTTGGCTTTATGGTCGTTTTTAGTCACTTTGGCTATTACGATTATAAACCCTGGATTAATCTTGGCACTTTGCACCAAGCTGTTCTTAGTATTTTTATTATGGATTATGCTCAGTGACAGAAAACTTAGGCAACGTTTAAAGTTTTATCGTATAAGAGGTGTGTCTAACCTTAAGTTCTTTACCGCTATTTTCTTATTAGACAGCATAATAACCGTGGTCTTTTTAGAACTGATAAAAGGTTTTATTTGAGATGAACATTTACAAAATCTTAAGGAGCAGTATTTTCTCCAATAATATTATCTAAATCCACAACAACACCAACACCTAATATTTGTTTCCATTGCAATTTAGGACCTTCTATTACAATTTCTTCATTTGTAATTTCATTGGTTTCAACTTCTGCATTTATATCATTATCGTACCGTAAATGAGATCCAAGTGTTGCTTTAATATATTTGTTTACCGTCATATCTAAATTGACTTCCCAATCAATGTCTATATTACCAAAATTATTAATGTAATCCGTATAGAGACGTAATAGGCTGTTTATTTTTATGTTTTCAAAAACCTCATCTTCAAACTGACTTGTGAGTAATATACCTAACTCTTGTCTATATTTTTTGCCGTCTTTCAGAATATTTCCTTCCATATCGTAAATAGCTGGTTCAACTCCAAATGCTCCTCTATTTGCTAAATCATCATCTAAAACAAAAGTAGTTTTAAAGGTTAAAGGAGAGGCATAAAAAGACATACGTTCTATGTGCCTTCCATACTCCATGCCCAAACCAAAGAACATATAACCTGGCGCCATAAATTTTGATATTGGCTCATCTCTATTTGGATAATTAAATCCTTTAGCAAACTGCGTACTAAAGCTAAATCTGGCCGAATAAAACCAATTGCTCAACGGGTTTTTCTCTAGCCCAAAATTAGAAATAACCTCAATAACATCTTCTGTCTTAAATAATTCTTCACCTTCTTGTTTATTTAAGCCATATTTTAAATTCATAGCGGAATTCCAAAACCATTTTTCTTGTTTGTATTTTGCTGAAGCTTTGCTGCTTAATATTCCAGATATAGAATTGGTTCCACCTGCATTCCAATTTGTAAATGAAACTTGATTAAGATATAATCCCACTTCTTTTTTGGTGCGCCATCCTATTTGAATATCATCTTTTTTATTTTTTTTCAAAAAAAGAGAATCTGGTTGCGCTAAGAGTATGGTAGTAAAAAAACCAAAAAATACGATTAAAGCGTATTTGGAATAGGTTTGCATGGGCTGAAAATTTTTAATAGGAAAATGTACCGTATTCGCTTTTAATAGTAAGTTTTTTAGTCGCTGAGGCTTCTACTCTACCAACAATTTTTGCATCGACATTAAAAGATTTTGAAATGGCTATAATATCATCAGCAATTTTAGGTTTCACATAAAGCTCCATACGATGGCCACAATTAAAAACCTGATACATTTCTTTCCAATCTGTTTTTGATTGTTCTTGTATAAGTTTGAACAACGGTGGAATTGGAAACATATTATCCTTAATAATATGAAGGTCTTCTACAAAATGAAGAATTTTTGTTTGTGCGCCTCCGCTGCAATGTACCATACCGTGAATGGTATCACTATTGTATTTGTTAAGAATTGCCTTAATTATTGGTGCATACGTTCGGGTTGGTGACAACACCAATTTGCCGGCATCTAGTGGTGAGTTTTCAACTGTATCTGTCAATTTGGTTTGTCCAGAATAAACGAGTTCTTCTGGTACAGCTGCATCAAAACTTTCAGGATATTTTTCTGCGAGATATTTAGAAAAAACATCGTGTCTTGCAGAAGTTAACCCATTACTTCCCATACCACCATTATACTCAGTTTCATAAGAGGCTTGACCAAAAGACTCTAACCCTATAATAACATCTCCTTCAACAATATTAGCATTATCAATTACGTCACTACGCTTTATGCGAGCTGTTACTGTTGAATCTACAATTATTGTTCTAACCAAATCACCAACATCTGCAGTTTCTCCTCCAGTAGAATGAATGGTAACACCAAATGATTTTAAGTCTTCAATTAATTCTTCAGTACCGTTTATTATTGCTGAAATGACTTCACCTGGAATCAGGTTTTTGTTTCGTCCTATAGTGGATGATAGTATAATATTGTCTGTAGCACCAACACAAAGCAGGTCATCTACATTCATAATTAAGGCATCTTGCGCAACACCTTTCCAAACTGAAATATCTCCAGTTTCTTTCCAATACATGTAAGCCAAAGACGATTTAGTGCCAGCACCATCTGCATGCATAATTAAACAATAATCATCGTCGTTGGTTAAATAATCTGGCACTATTTTACAGAAAGCTTTTGGAAACAAGCCCTTGTTTATATTTTTTATTGCGTTGTGCACATCTTCCTTTGAAGCGGAAACACCTCGTTGCGCATATCTTTTGCTAACCGAATTACCCATGGAGATTTATTAGTATTGGTTTGGCAAAAGTAATAATTGTGATTAATTATATGGTACTATTGGGTTGGATTTAATTTGTGTAGGAATATCATTTAGACGTTTTTGGCGTTCTTTGTAGCCGCCAAAATAAAAGTTTACACCCAGCCCAACTCTTAGAAACGAATCATCCTCTTGATCGTTAATTAAAAATTCCATTTCATCATCAAGGCTATAATTATATTCGCCAAATAGTTTAATACCCAAACCATCCATAACTATATACTCAACACCTATCCCTCCTTGCACCTTTACAGCATTAACTTCAAAATCGTCTAAAGCGTTGTATCCAAAACCTCCGTAAACAAACGGTGATATACGTTTATATGGCAGAGCTAAAAATTCTATATTTAAATCAAAGGAAATTAGGTTTTGTTCAATGTCATTATACAGAAGATCATATTTATTAAAAGCGACTCCTAGAAAGAGGTTATCTAAAACAGAACGTTTATAGCCTATTTTAAAGTAAAAACCAAACTCAGAACTTTCCACATCACCAATCAGTGATGATGCTCCCAATGCTGTCTCTAAAGCATTTGTGCCTCTGTAATCAAAAAAAACAAGTGTTTCAAATTTAGCTTTTGCCTCTTCTTTAAAGGTGGTATCTTCAAAATCATTTACCTCTGCTTCCTTACTTTCATTCTGATCTTGAGAAAATGAAAAATTAACAAATGAAGCTATTATGATCCAGAGTAAAAAACATCGAAAATTGATTGTCATAAAAAATTTGAAATATTATAGATTGAAATTTTAGCAGATTTATGGGTGATGCAATATAAAAAATTAAATTAAATGTTACTGAACATTAACCAATTACAATAAAAAAAGATAAAACCTAAATAAGATTTTATCTTTTTCTATTTAAGGCAAAGATTGCCTAGTTAATGATTTTTTAAGATTCTGTTGGTAGCTCAGTTTGAATGGTCACAACTTTATCATTCGTTATATCTTTTACTTCATCCGAATTGTCTTGTGATAAAACTAATGTTGCACCAACAAGAATCGCTACGCTTAGTAGTAACTTCTTCATTTTTACAAATATTGATTAATAGCAATTCAAAGATAGTAAACAATACCCACCTATAAGTGGATGCAAGCCGTTTTTTAACAGTAACTCACTGGGTTTTCGACAATTTGACAATAGCTATCGACCAACTGCATAAAAAATGAATTTTGAAGTGGCTTATATACGTAAAACTACGTACGTTTTAACATTAAATAAACATTTTAAACCTATATAAAACTCTAAATCAGAACCAAAACCTGAGTTATTTAGTAAATAACAGCTCCCTATATTTAGTCAATGGCCAAAGCTCATCGTCTATCATAAGTTCTAATTTATCGCAATGATATCTTATATCTGCAAACAAAGGCTTCACCTTTGAACAATATTCTTTGGCTTTCTTTTCAATA
This sequence comes from uncultured Winogradskyella sp., assembly GCA_913061495.1. GTDB lineage: Bacteria > Bacteroidota > Bacteroidia > Flavobacteriales > Flavobacteriaceae > Winogradskyella. The sequence continues at coordinate 15,738 of CAJXVG010000027.1, read as the reverse complement.
TCATTTTCCTTATTGCACAATTTCCTAGCATCTGTCATTTTGGTAACTGATGTGTTTATTGCTTCGATATGTCCAGAAATTTTTTCAATTAACATTAATTGCTCCTTTGCAAAATCTTTGAACTTATCACCATATATAGTTTTTAAACCCTTAACGTTTTCTATAAGTATATTTTGATAGCGTACTGCGGTAGGGACAACATGGTTGCGAGCTATATCTCCAATAACACGACTTTCAATTTGAATATGAAGAATATACTCTTCCATTTCAATTTCATATCTCGCCTCTACCTCCACCTTGTTCATAACGTTAAGCTCCTTATATAACTGTATAGCTTCTTTTGACACTTTTACCTTTAATGCCTCTGGAGTGGTCTTATTATTACTTAATCCTCTTTTCACCGCTTCTTTTTCCCATTCTTCACTGTAACCATTTCCTTCAAACAAGATTGACTTAGAGGTTTTTATGTATTCTCTTAAAACATTGAAAATAGCATCATCCTTTTTCATGGTTTTATTATCAATTAAGGTATCCACTTCAGATTTAAAGTCAATTAGTTGCTTTGCCATGATGGAATTTAAAACTGTCATAGGATTTGCACAGTTCGCTGTTGAGCCAACAGCTCTAAATTCAAACTTATTACCTGTAAATGCAAAAGGTGACGTTCTATTCCTATCTGTATTATCTAATAATATTTCTGGAATCTTGCCTACAACGTTCAATTTTAAATCTGTCTTTTCCTTTGGAGACAACTTTCCTTTGGTTACAGTTTCCAATTCCTCTAACACCTTGGTTAACTGTGCACCTATAAAAACAGATATAATAGCTGGTGGAGCTTCGTTCGCTCCCAAACGATGATCATTACTTGCAGATGCAATTGCTGCTCTAAGCAACTCTTCATACGTTTGAACAGCTTTAATTGTATTAATAAAGAAAGTTAAAAATTGAAGATTACTCATTGGGGTTTTTCCTGGTGACAATAAATTTATCCCAGTATCGGTACTTAAACTCCAGTTATTATGTTTCCCTGAGCCATTTACACCAGCAAAAGGCTTTTCGTGCATCAACACCTTAAAACTGTGACGTTCTGCCACTTTGTGCATTAAATCCATAAGAAGTGAGTTATGATCCACTGCTAAGTTGGCCTCTTCAAAAATTGGAGCCAGTTCAAATTGATTCGGAGCTACTTCATTATGTCGTGTTTTTACAGGAATACCCAACAACATACATTCATTTTCTAAGTCGCGCATGTAAGCCATTGCTCTATTTGGGATTGTTCCAAAATAATGATCGTCTAATTGCTGACCTTTTGCAGGTGAATGACCAAGCAATGTTCTGCCAGTTAAAACAATGTCTGGTCTAGAGGTAGCCAATGCATTATCTATTAAAAAATATTCTTGCTCCCAGCCTAAGGATGCATTTACTTTTTTTACATTCTTATCAAAATATTTACATACTGCAACCGCAGCATTATCTACAGCTTGCAATGCACGCAATAGTGGTGTTTTATAATCTAAAGCCTCACCTGTATAGGCTACAAATACAGTAGGAATACACAAGGTAGTTCCATAAATAAATGCTGGTGATGTAGGATCCCATGCCGTATAACCTCTGGCTTCAAACGTATTTCTTATGCCTCCATGAGGAAAACTCGAAGCATCTGGTTCTTGCTGTACTAACTGATTGCCTCCAAATTTTTCAATAGATAAACCATTACCTATAGTTTCAAAAAAAGCATCGTGTTTTTCTGCGGTAGCTCCGGTTAAAGGCTGAAACCAATGCGTATAATGTGTGGCTCCTTTTGAGATAGCCCATTCTTTCATTCCTGTTGAGATATGATCTGCAACTAACCGTTCTATTTTAGTGCCTTTTTCTATGGCTTCTAGCACACTTATAAGTGCGTCCTTAGTTAAATATTGACGCATGGCATTTTCGTTAAAAACGTTAGATCCAAATACGTCTGAACGGCGTTTTAGCTCTTCAATTTTAACTGGTTCTCTTTTTAATGATTCTTTTACGGCATGAAATCTCAATGTTGACATATTATTTTTTTTAATTTGAATTCCAAAAGTACAAAATAATAAAGCACCCGTAAAAAATAGAGGTGTTAACAACTGTTAATAAGATTATTTTGCATTTAACCCTATTTTTTTTGGGGCATATTAGATTTTTGCTGATTTTTGCTAAATAACATTTAACAATTCTATTTGTAATGAGCAAATCAAAACTTGAGTACATTTGGCTAGATGGTTACCATCCTACGCAAAACATGAGAAGTAAAACTAAAGTTGAAGATGATTTTAGTGGAAAGTTGGAAGACTGTCCATTATGGTCTTTTGACGGAAGTTCCACCAAACAAGCCTCTGGTGGTTCATCTGATTGTTTGCTAAAACCAGTTGCAATCTACCCTGACCCTACAAGAAAGAATGGTTATTTAGTGATGACCGAAGTTTTAAACGCTGATGGCACACCACACATATCTAATGGAAGAGCAACTATCGATGATGATGACAACGACTTTTGGTTCGGTTTTGAGCAAGAATATTTTATTATGGATAGAAAGACCCAACTGCCTCTTGGATTTCCTGTAGGTGGCTATCCTGCGCCTCAAGGGCTTTATTACTGTTCTGTGGGAGGAAGAAACACACACGGCAGAGCTTTTGTAGAAGAACACGCTGACCTATGTATTGATGCAGGGTTAAATTTTGAGGGTATTAATCAAGAAGTTGCTTCGGGTCAGTGGGAATTTCAATTATTTGCTAAAGGAGCAAAAAGAGCAGGTGATGAAATTTGGGTTGCGCGTTATTTGTTAGATCGTTTAACGGAAAAATATGGGTACTATATAGATTACCATCCAAAACCATTGGGTAAGGACATGGATTGGAACGGCTCTGGTATGCATGCCAACTTCTCTAACAATGTATTGAGAACTTGTGGAAGCAAGGACGTTTATGAAAAAATTTGTGAAGCCTTTAGGCCTGTGGTAAAAGAGCATATTGCTGTTTACGGTGAATTTAATGACCAACGTTTAACAGGCGATCATGAAACAGCGTCAATTGATGATTTCAGTTACGGAGTATCAGATAGAGGTGCTTCAATAAGAATACCTATTATTACTGTTGAAAAAGGCTGGAAAGGCTGGCTAGAAGACAGAAGGCCTGCTTCTAACGGTGATCCTTATAAAATTGCAGGCAGAATTGTGAAAACCGTAAAAAGCGCTAACATTGAAGCCTAAATACAACTATTGTTAAACAAAAAAAGCCTTAACTTAAAGTTTAGGCTTTTTTTTATAGAACTTTGTTTAGTCTTAATATAGTATTACAGTTAACATTATTCAGATAGATTCAAAATACTAGAAACGCACACATAAAGACCAGTTTAAATATTAATTTATTTTAACTCAAAACCGTTTGTACTTTATCAGCAGCTTCCTGAAATTCTGTTGCACTCATAACGTCCAATCCTGAATTGTCAATTAACTCCTTGGCAACATCTGCATTTGTACCTTGTAAACGTACTATAATCGGCACATCAATATTGCCCATGTTTTTATAAGCATCAATTACACCTTGCGCAACTCTGTCGCAACGTACAATACCACCAAATATGTTAATTAAAATAGCTTTCACAGCAGGATCTTTCAATATAATTTTAAAAGCTGCTTCTACTCTCGCTGCATCAGCAGTACCACCAACATCTAAAAAGTTAGCTGGCTCACCACCTGCTTGTTTTATTAAATCCATGGTTGCCATGGCCAAACCTGCACCATTTACCATACAGCCCACGTTTCCGTCTAAGTCAACATAGTTTAGGCCTAAAGCACCAGCTTCTACTTCAATTGGGTTTTCTTCACGTAAATCACGTAATTCTGCTAAACTTCTGTGTCTAAATAAAGCATTATCATCTAAAGTTACTTTAGAATCTACAGCCAAAATCTTATCGTCACTTGTTTTTAAAACTGGATTGATTTCAAACAAAGATGCATCAGATTCTACATATGCTTTATATAAAGCAGTGACAAATTTTGTCATTTCTTTAAATGCCGTACCAGATAATCCTAAATTGAATGCTACTCGACGTGCTTGAAAAGGCATAATACCCATCGCAGGATCAATTTCTTCATTAAATATTAAATGTGGTGTTTCCTCTGCTACGGTTTCTATATCCATACCTCCTTCGGTAGAATACATAATCATATTTTTACCTGTGCCACGATTTAAAAGAACAGACATATAATATTCTTCTGGCTCATTGTCTCCTGGATAATATACATCTTCAGCAACTAAAACTTGGTGAACTTTTTTACCTTCAGCAGAAGTCTGTGGAGTAACCAAATTCATTCCTATAATCTGTCCTGCAATTTCTTCAACTTCATTTAGGTTTTTGGCCAGTTTTACACCTCCGCCTTTTCCACGTCCACCTGCATGAACTTGGGCTTTTATAACATGCCAACCAGTTCCGGTTTCTGCAGTTAACTGTTTTGCAGCATCAACAGCATCTTTTGCACTTTTAGCTACTATACCGCGTTGAATGCGTACACCAAAACTGCTTAATAATTCTTTTCCTTGATATTCGTGTAAGTTCATTTGTTATCAGAAATTTGTTTCGTGCCACAAAAATAAGCATCCTAAAGCGTTTCTCAAATTAATTTTGATTGAGAAATTTATTGTAAGTAAGATATAGGTAAATGTGTGGGTTTTTAATTACAGAAAATTTGAGTCAATTCTAATTAACAGTTAATCAGAATTAATTATAGCTCTTAGGTGCAATCCTTTTTTTTGAAGCTTGTTCATAAGCATAAGCCCATTGTAACAGTTGTTTTTCCTGAAATGACCGAGCTATAAACGTTAAGCCTTTTGGTTCTCCTTTACCTGTATATCCCATTGGTACAGTAAGCGCAGGATATTCTGCCACAGCTGCAAATGCTGCGTGATAATTATTGATGGACAAAAACCCATCTAATTTGTGCTTGGTCATTGGCTTATCAAAATACATTCTTCCATTGGTCTTCAATGTATCTTTAATTTGTTTTAAATATTCTGAATCTCCCATATCAGAAGCAACTCCTTCAAACAATTTTTGTCCATAAGGCATTGTACCTGTTGAATCTTGATTGTTGAAATTCATAATATCATTTACATCCTTATAAGTGATTGTATTACTCGCATAGTTTTCTAAATATGCTGGTAAATCTTTTTTCATATCAATATTAAGCAATCTAATAAAGTTAGGAAGTCCTATGTTTTGTTCTTCTATTTCAACTATTTCCGCTCCTTGCGCTTTTAATACTTTTATGGCTTTTGCATATAATGTATCTTCGACAAGTCGCTTTGGAGCTCCCAAACGAATGCCTATTAACCCAGTGACAGATAGATTTCCCGTGAGATAAGAAGGTTTCCATTGTGGATTTATAGATTTTGAATCGGCATTGTCATAGCCATAAATAGCGTCCAAGACAATAGCATTGTCTGCAACCGTCCTAGTTATTGGACCTGCAGTGTCTAAGGTAGAAGAAATAGGAACAATCCCACTACGACTTACCAAACCAACAGTTGGCTTTAAACCTACAACAGAATTTTGACTTGCGGGAGACAAAATAGAACCTGCCGTTTCACTGCCAATTGCTGCAGCACAAAAATTAACAGTCACCGAAACACCACTCCCTGAGCTTGAACCTCCTGTATCAAAAATACGTTTGCCATAAGGATTTAAGGTCTGACCACCAACCGCACTGTAACCGCTTGGACAATCACCACAGAAAAAATAAGCCCATTCACTTAAGTTAGCTTTACCCAAAATCAATGCTCCTTTTGACTTGAGTTGATTGGTAATAAATGCATCTTCCGTTTTATTATTTTTTAAAGCAACAGCACCAGCTGTAGTTGGCATATTGGCAGCATTGATATTGTCCTTTAATAAAATTGGCATTCCACAAACAGGATGTTTCCATTTTTTATTTACATAAGCGGCATCCATTGCTTTTGCTGCTTCAATACAGTTTGGGTTTATAGCGATTACAGAATTTAATGCCAAGGCGTTTTCACGATCAAACTTTCTAATACGATATAAGTAGAATTTAGTAAGTTCTTCATAATTAAACTTTTTTGCTTTTCGATGTTTTTGAAGCGTACGAATATCTTTTTCTAAAATAGAAGACTTCAGTCTATTATAATCTTCTTCCGTGAAGTCTTCCATTTGTGGGTTAATGGCTTCCCAAATCTCTGCTTTAGTTAAGTTTTCAGAATCGAGAACCTTAAATTCAGTAAAGTCTTTGGTTGAAATATCGCTTAAGCCAGTTGGTGCTTCTACCTCAGTGTTATCAACGGCAGTTTTATCTACAATACCGCTATTTTTTTTAGATGTTTTATCCTCCTTACAAGAAAGGATTAATAAAAATATAAAAAGTGTTATGTATTTGGTCATTTCCTTTTTTTATAAAAATAAGAAAAGCCTTTGGTATATTAATAAAATCCAAAACGGATTAACATCTGTTAAGAATTCACAATTATATCGAAAAAAGAAAAAGACAGCACCCTTTATTATTTAAAAAATGAATCCACAAATTCATATTTATTGAAAACCTGAAGATCTTCAATACCTTCACCCACACCTATATATTTTACAGGAATTTGAAACTGATCGCTAATACCAATAACAACTCCTCCTTTTGCTGTACCATCTAATTTAGTAACAGCCAATGATGTAACTTCTGTAGCAGCCGTAAATTGTTTGGCTTGTTCAAAAGCATTTTGCCCAGTAGAGCCATCGAGAACCAAAAGCACATCGTGTGGAGCATCACCAACCACTTTTTGCATTACGCGTTTTACTTTTGTTAGCTCATTCATTAAATTTACTTTATTGTGAAGCCTACCTGCAGTATCTATAATAATAACATCAGCATTTTGTGTCACTCCAGATTGTAATGCATCAAACGCTACAGAAGCAGGATCACTTCCCATAGATTGTTTTACAATAGGAACTTCAACTCTATCTGCCCAAACTTGTAATTGATCTATTGCAGCTGCTCTAAAAGTATCTGCAGCTCCAAGAACTACTTTTAAACCTTTTTTCTTAAACTGATAAGCTAATTTACCAATAGTAGTAGTTTTACCTACGCCATTGACACCAACCACCATAATTACGTATGGTTTTTTATCTTCAGGAATTTTAAACTCAGTAGCTTCTCCGCTATTGGTCTCAGATAATAAAGCTGCTATTTCTTCACGTAAAATTCTGTTAAGTTCTGAAGTACCTAGGTATTTATCTTTTGACACTCTGGCTTCAATACGTTCAATGACTTTTAATGTGGTATTTACGCCAACATCGCTGGTCACCAATATTTCTTCAAGATTATCTAAAACATCATCATCTACTTTAGATTTTCCGGCAACGGCTTTATTTAATTTATTAAAAAAAGAGGATTTTGATTTCTCTAAGCCTTTATCTAAAGTTTCCTTCTTTTCTGAAGAAAATATTTTTTTGAAAAAACTCATCTTATTTTGGAGTTATTTGTTGTTAAGTTATGTTGGTATGTATTACAATTTTCTTGCCTAACTGGATTACTGTAAAGTTGTCAGTATTGTTCTCAAATATAGCCATAAAAAAACTGCTTTCAAACGAAAGCAGTTTTGTAAACCTATCTAAAAATGATAGTTTATTTTTTGTTTAAAAAGTCATTGACAAATTCTGGTGCCATTACTGATTCTACAAACATATAAGCTCCAGTTTTTGGTGATTTTACCATTTTTATCGCTTTTGTCAAACGCTTTGATCCTGTCTGTAAAGACGCTACTGATTTCTTTGCCATGTCTCTGCTTATTTAATTTCTTTATGAACTGTCATACGCTTAAGGATAGGATTAAATTTCTTAATCTCCATACGGTCTGGCGTATTCTTCTTATTCTTTGTTGTAATATATCTTGAAGTTCCTGGTTCACCAGAAGCTTTGTGCTCTGTGCACTCTAAGATAACTTGTATTCTATTTCCTTTTTTTGCCATTATAATTTGACTTTAGCGAATGCTATTATTTGTAAAATCCTTTTGCTCTAGCTTCTTTCAATGCAGCAGAAATACCAATTTTATTGATAGTCTTTAGTGCAGAGGTAGAAACTTTTAACGTTACCCATTTATCTTCTTCAGGAATATAAAAACGCTTCTTTACTAAATTAGCGTCAAACTTACGTTTAGTTTTATTCATGGCATGAGAAACATTGTTCCCTGTCATTGCTCTTTTTCCTGTAAGCTCACAAACTCTTGACATTTTTTCTTATTTTTAAAACAGGGTGCAAATTTAGTAAAACTTTACATTTCAACAAATATAAAGTTTTAATTTTTTGAAATTATTTTCTGAAGCATTTCAAATGCCTTAGTTGTGGCTTTCATAATTACCTTTTCTCTTTGGTTGCTGAAATTAAAAACTTCTGAAAATACTTCTGCTTCTGTAGCAACGGCAATCCAGACTGTACCCACTTCCGCATCTGAGTCTCCTTTTGATGGACCAGCATTTCCGGTAGTACTAATAGCGTAATCTGTGTCAAAAAGTTCTCGTACATTATTTGCCATCGCTTCTGCTACTTCTTTACTGACCACTGAATTCTCAGTAATAGTTTTTTCAGGGATTTTTAAAATATCCGTTTTTGATGCTGTTGCATAACTCACTACACTGCCCTTAAAATATTTTGATGCTCCTGCATTTGCGGTAAACGCTTGTGCTATTCTGCCTCCTGTACAACTTTCTGCTATGGATAAAGTTTTTCCCTTTTCAGTTAGCTGCATACCAATAATAGCTTCGATAGAATGGTCTTCTTCATAACCAACAAACACATCTTCAATCTGTGGCAATAATAGATTTACTTGTTTTTCAATTTCGGTTTCAACTTTTTTTCTGTCCATATCAATGGCTGAAAGTCGCAACCGCACACGTCCTAAACTAGGTAAATAAGCCAATTTTATGTATTTGGGAAGTGCATCTTCCCAAGCTTCAATCCTATCCGCAATAGCACTTTCACCTAAACCATAAGTGAGAAGGGTTTTATGCTTTATAAAAGGAAATTTGAATTTTTTTCGTAATCTAGGGATAACTTCATCCGTAATCAATGCCTTCATTTCGTATGGCACACCTGGCAATGAAACAAAGACTTTGCCATTTTGCTCTATCCACATTCCTGGCGCAGTACCAAATTTGTTTCTTAAAACATCAGCCTTGGTTGGTACTAAAGCTTGCTGTCTATTAATGTCTGAAATTGGTGTACCAATGTATTTCTCAAAAAGTTCTTCGACATTTTTAAGTACCTCCTTATTTTCAACTAAAGTATCATTGAAAAACTCACATAAGGTATGTTTGGTAATATCATCCTTAGTTGGGCCTAATCCACCAGTAACAATTATGATATCTGCATTTTCTTCTGCTTCTTTTAAGGCTTTTAGAATGTGAGCTTTGTCATCTTGAATTGATGTAATCTGATAAATGGAAACACCAATTTTATTAAGCTCTTTTCCTAAAAAAGCTGAATTTGTATCTACTATCTGCCCAATGAGAATCTCATCTCCTATGGTGATGATTTCTGCTTGCATTATAACCCGAAATCCGCTTTCATCTCATTTGCAGCTTTATCCACAGCAGAAAGCACAATTTTAAGTTGTGCATCAACATTTTTATCTGTTTGCTCAAACTTTCCCCAATCTTGTACTTCTATGAGCTTATCCAACACACCTAGTTCAAACAAATCTATTGTAGGTTTCATTTTGTGAGCTGCCTGGTAAGCTTCCTTATAATCCTTTGCTGGTATTGCTTGTCGTAAACGTTCAGCATCTTCGGGAACTTCCTCTAAAAAAGCTGCTGCCAATGCTGCTACAAACTCCTCGTCGTCATCTGCCATTTCGCGTACGCGATGTAATTTATAATGTTCTGCCATTTATTTAATTTTTATTGAAAACATCTCCTCGTCTTCAATATATCCTGTTAATATATCGTTTGCAAACACCTTGCCAACTCCAGCTGGTGTTCCCGTAAAGATAATATCTCCAATTTTTAAAGTAAAATATTTTGAAACATATTCGATTAACTCATCAATTTTCCACAACATTAATTCCGTATTTCCAGATTGTACCATCTCATCATTTTTCTTTAAGCTGAAGTTGATATTATCATTATTTTGAAACTTAGACTTTGGTAACCATTTACCGATTACCGCAGCACCATCAAAGGCTTTTGCCTTTTCCCATGGCAGTCCTTTTGCTTTTAATTGCGTCTGAAGATCACGAGCTGTAAAGTCAATTCCGAGTCCGATACTATCATAATATTTGTATGCGAATTTTTTATTGATATGCTTCCCGACTTTGTTGATTTTTACCAAAATTTCAACCTCGTGATGTACTTCATCTGAAAAATCTGGAATAAAAAATGGCTGCTTCTTCAATAAAATAGAAGTATCAGGTTTTAAAAACACTACAGGATCAGTAGGTTTTTCGTTTTCTAATTCGTTAATGTGGTCTGTGTAGTTGCGACCTATGCAGATGAGTTTCATTGTGTATCTGTTCGGTTATTGGACTATATGTGTATTCTATTATTTAACAATCAGTCTAGTTTGTTATTAAACTGCCTCAGTTTTATTGCCGTCAACACTTTTTTGGTGTACAGCGGAAAGTCTGCATTGAGCAACCAGCCAAAGTATCCTGGTTCTTTCTCCAAAACATCAACCACGCGTTTGTTTTTGTGTTTTCCAAAAGAGAAACATTCTTCTCCTTGTTTATTGAATATTAAAAAGCCTGCAAAATCCGCAAACTTTTTACGTGAACTGAATTCTGCCAAGAACTTTGTATCATTCTCTAAACTCTCATATTTGCCTAGTTGCGCTTTTAAAACCTCGTATGTGGCTTTTGTGTCTGCTTCTGCGCTGTGTGCATCGTCTAAATTTTTATCGCAATAGAATTTATATGCCGCACTCAGTGTGCGTTGTTCCATTTTATGGAAAATGGTCTGCACATCTACAGACTGTGTGTTTTTCATGTCAAAATCTACCTCTGCGCGTAGCATTTCTTCTGCCAGTAAAGGGATATCGAAACGGTTGGAATTGAAACCTCCTAAATCGGAATCCTTTATGAGGTTATAAATTTCCTTGGATAGTTCCTTGAAGGTAGGTTTGTCCTTTACATCCTCGTCTGAAATGCCATGAATGGCAGTCACCTCTGCGGGAATTGGCATCTCAGGATTTACAATCCACGTTTTGCTCTCTTCTTTACCGTCTGGATATACTTTAAGGATGGATATTTCTACTATACGGTCTTTAGAAATGTTGACTCCTGTGGTTTCTAAATCGAAAAAACAGATGGGTTTGTTTAGGTTGAGCTGCATTGCTATTAATTTTAGGCAAAGGTAGGTAGAATTAGCAAATTAGCCTTAGCGCATTTTAAAAAGGTGTTTTAATTATAAAATTGTGTCAGTACTATAGTATTACCGCTTAATGTTAGGTGTAGTTGAGCTGTATTTACTACGTTATAAACTTGCTATAACCTTATTTTAACCATGCTATAACCACGCTATAACCTGTATTAACTTTATTATAAAATGTTGTGAATGTGCGTTTTAAAAAAATTTAACTAATTTTACACAGTACAGCGATTTTTATACTTCTGACGGAGTGCCTTGAGGTGTTATTACTTTGATTATTTGAAGATTACGTAGAACTACATATTGACACCCTGAATTAAAAGAGGTACTTTAGCTTAATTGTAGCTATAAATTAATGAAATGGATTTATATTCTTAAAGTTTCCTGCAATGCCGAAAAAACATTCAAACTAAAAACAAAATTTAATGCAAAAAGATTACCAACAATTAATATCAAGTGTAAGAGGAAGAATTAATCCTGAAAATTTTGCGTTAAAAAAAGCCTTTTCTGACGAGTTATCAACGATTTCTTATAGTAAGGTATTATTATATATTAGACTTGCAATGAAAGGTGTAGAACCGGAATATACTCAAAAAAGTAAAGATGCTGGGGAAAGAGTTAAAGAACATTTGAATAAAGAATTGAATAACGTTGTATTTAGATATCAAGGTTCTGTTATGACAAATACTCATATAAAAGGTTATAGTGATATTGACCTATTGACGATTTCAGACAAATTCTATTCATATGACGCAAGTAATATTCAGCAACTTTTGGCAAGTTCTGAAAGGAGGTCTAAATATTACCAATCCTCAATAGAAAAGTTGGAAAAAGAAGTAAACACATCATCTTATTTGGGGAACTCGATACAAGATTTAAAAGATTTGAGAATTAAAAGTGAAAATATCTTAACTGGAGTTTATAGCGTTTGTGATATTTCAAAACCAAAAGCAATTAAAATTGAAAACTTGAGTCTAAAGCGAGAAGTAGATATTGTAATTGCTAATTGGTATGATGATGTTTCTTCAATAATTAATAATAAAGGAGATTATAGAGGTATTCAAATATTCAACAAGGCAACTAACTCGAAAGAAAATCCAGATTATCCATTTTTAAGTATTAAAAGAATCAACGAACGAAGTTCGGAAACAAATGGTAGGTTAAAAAAAATGATACGATTTTTGAAAAACAGCAAGGCGAATTCGAATCAAGATATTGACTTAAACAGTTTCGAAATTAATGCTATATGCTATGACATAAATCCATCCAAATACGAAAATCTTTCATTTTATGAATTAGTGCCAGTAATCTATAATCAAATGAAAGAAATAGCAACCGATGACATCAAAGCAAATAATCTTGTATCTGTTGACGGAAGAGAGTATATCTTTAGATACAAACAATCTAAAAAAGATAACTTAAGAATATTACTTGCTGAAATAGAGGCGATTTTTGTTGATTTAAAAAGAGAAATTGTATGATTAGACCTAAAATATTTATTGGTTCTTCAAAAGCAGGTTTAGAAGTAGCAGAAAAAGTTAAAACATATTTGTCCAGCATAGCAGATTGTTTCGTCTGGTCTGAACCAGATATTTGGGAACCAAATAGAAGTACTTTCGACAATCTAATTCGTATGGCGAATTATTTTGATTTTGGTGTCTTTGTTGCAACTGCTGATGATTTGACCGAAACTAACGACCGTTTGGTAATTGAACCAAGAGATAATGTAATTCTTGAAATGGCATTATTTTTAGGTGCGATGGGTCACCATAAATCCTTCTTGTTAGTTGAAAACGGTATAAAATTACCGACAGATTTCAATGGAATTTATATGCCACGATTTGATATAAATGATGATAATTCAATAAAAGATGCATGCAATACCTATATGGCAAAAATTGAAGAACATTATCAATTAGGTCACTTAAGTCTATATCCAACAACAGCCTTAGCCATTGGCTATTACAAAAATTTTATATCCGATTTGGTTGAAAGTGTTCAAACTGCCAAAAAAATGACCATTGATGGAACAGAATATACGGATTTCAAGCTCAAGGTTGTAATTCCAGCTGACCTTAAAGGAATGATACGCGAAAAGGCACAAGTATTTTACAAACGAAATGGATTTTCAGCCAATGCTATGGAAGCTAAATTTAGAAAACATCATTTATGGTTTCAATTAGATAAAAAAAATGCCCCAATTGCAATTATGTATGATATGCCGAGTACATTAACAGGAATTGATGATGCTATAGAATTAATACTTCAAAAAAGCTATAAAGGAAGAACTAAAATTCAAGAGTTAATCGAACAAAAAGAGCTAAATAATTTCAGAAGAGTATTACAAATGCAAATAGATAGCAGTCCTTTTGCTCAAGAGACTGTCGAAATAATCGATGAATTTTAAATCTGAGAAGGTCCAGGAAAAGCATAATAAACATTGCTACCATAAGGCCATACAAGAGGTTTATGTTTGTTTATGAAGACCGATAAGCACAATAAAAAAAGCACAGTCCTAATAACTGTGCTTTTTTGCTATTCTATACTGAGTTTCCTTTTGATAAAGGGACTGGTTATATCTCTCTATTTACATCCCAAGCTTCTAAATAATCTTTTACGGCCTTAACAAACTGACCTCCAAGCGCTCCATTTACCACTCTATGGTCGTAAGAATGTGATAAGAACATTTTGTAACGGATGCCAATAAAGTCGCCTTCTGGCGTTTCAATAACCGCAGGTACTTTTCTAATCGCACCTAAAGCTAAAATAGCTACTTGCGGTTGGTTGATAATTGGTGTTCCCATTATGCTACCAAACGTACCTACGTTGGTTACGGTGTATGTGCCGCCTTGTATGTCATCTGGGCTTAACTTATTCTCTCTTGCCCTACCAGCCAAGTCGTTTACTTTTTTAGCCATGCCCAACAAATTCAATTGGTCTGCATCCTTTATTACCGGTACAATGAGGTTACCATCTCCTAAAGCTGCAGCCATCCCTAAATTGATGTGCTTCTTTTTAATGATGTTATCTCCTTGAACTGCAATATTAATCAAGGGGAAGTCTCTAATTGCTTTTGCAACGGCTTCCATGAATATTGGTGTGAAGGTTAGGTTTTCGCCTTCGCGCTTTTTAAAGTTTGCTTTATGTTTGTTTCTCCAGTTCCAGATGTTGGTGACATCTGCCTCAATAAACGATTGTACGTGTGCAGAGGTCTGTACAGAATCTACCATGTGTTTTGAAATGAGTTTGCCCATACGGCTCATTTCAATAATTTCATCTTCGCCTGATGCCACAATAGGTGCGGCTTTAGGTTTTTCAGTGGTTTTAGGTGCTTCTGTTTTTTGGGCCTCTACTGCGTTGGATGTAGCTGTACGGTTTGCGTCATCTGCTTTTTGAGTTTCTGCTGGAGCTGAACCACGGGTTTCTAAGTACGATTTGATATCGTTTTTTGTAACGCGTCCGTCTTTTCCTTTACCTGAAATGGTATCCAATTCTGATTGGGAAATGCCTTCTTTTTTAGCAATGTTTCTTACTAAAGGAGAATAGAAACGGTCTTCAGAAGATACAATAGGTTCGGTTATTGTTTTTGCTGCAGTTACCGTCTGTGCTACATCAGCCGCTTCTTTAGGAGGCTTTGGTGCCGTGTCTGGTTCTCTTGGCTCAGATTTAGTTTCGTTAGTGTCTTCGCCTTCGGTTTCAATTACAGCAATGGTTTGGCCCACCTGTACCACATCATCAGCGTTGAATAGTTTCTCTACCAAAACACCATCTACCTCACTTGGTACCTCGCTATCCACTTTATCTGTAGCAATCTCCAAAACTGCCTCATCAGCTTCAATGGTATCACCAACGTCTTTAAGCCAAGATGTTATGGTTGCCTCTGCAACACTCTCTCCCATTTTGGGTAATTTAAGTTCAAACTTTGCCATATCTTTAATTTGAAGGTCTTTATTCGCTAAGCGAGTGCAAAATTACTAAAAAAACAGGGATTTAACTGCTATTAATTCAATTAAAATGCGTTATACTTCCTCTTTGGACTGCACTATCGCTTCCGATGATAAAATTACTATTTTTCGGTAATAATCTGAATATTATGTTATTTTGAATTGATTTTATTTTCATATCCGCAAGTACGTTTTTAACTTTCAGATGATTGAAATCATACACGACCATGCTATTTTCAATTTCAGCTTCTGAAAGTGTTGGCGTTACCGCAACGGGTTTTGGTAATTGTTCTTGAAGTGTTTTACTGATTTGGTTTGCGATAACAATTGTCTTATTTGCTGTCTGTTGCTGAGCCTGTCTCTTATACACATCTGACGCTGCCGACGACTCCTTACGTGTAGATC
>CAJXVG010000026.1 GCA_913061495.1 uncultured Winogradskyella sp. | reverse complement strand
CGAGATCAGCCTCGGTCTCGTGGGCTCGGAGATGTGTATAAGAGACAGTCTTAAAATTCAAGTTGCATTAGTAATGAAAAATGGTGCTTCATGTGGTGGCATTATTAGTCTAGAACCAGAAGAATTAAAGAATTATAATTTGAATTTAAGTGACTTAAAAGAAGTTAAAACAGTAACGTTACCAAGACCTTATCCATCCTTTTTACCTTATTACTTTCAACACAATAATAAAGAAGCTTTTGATATTACAAAGATTGAAAGTTTACAATTATCTATAGGGCCAAAATTAAATGAGACACAATTAGAATCTCCAATAGCCTTAGGAATTGTATCTGTAAGGCTAGAATAAAAAAAGAGCTTTTCAACAGAAAAGCTCTTTTTGTGCTCATTTAAAAAAATCAATTTCAGAGCTTGACTAACTTGGTTGTTTTAATTTGGTTACTAGTGTTTTCTACTTTAACGATATACATTCCTGTATTTAAACCAGAAATGTCAAAACTATCGGTTCTATTAAAATCACCTTTAAAAGACTTTACTAACTTCCCTGTTAAATCATAAATATCAATAGTAGAAACATTGGTGTTTATGCTAAAAGATGTAGTAGTTGGATTAGGGTAAATTGAAAACCCTAACAACGCTTCTTCACCTACACTTAGTGCATCAGCTTGTTTGTTTCCTAAAATTCTAAACTGGCCAGCAGGAATAGAAAGTGAGGTTGTTGAGCTGCTCACAGTAGTGTTTCCTGAAGGATCCATTAAATCGTACCAAGTAGAGGTTACACCAGCAGGGAAATTTGTGTTTACAGTTTGTGAGGTAACATCAAAATTTGCAAGAATAATTACATTTCTTAATTCTGATGTTGGTATTGTAGTATCAAAAACATCAATTCTCGGAGTAAAACTTCCGGAAGTAATCGAGTACTCACCTTCAAAAACAGGTTCACTAATTTTTAGTGCATTCAACCTTGCCCAATCCTCATAAATTTGACCTCTAAGCGCATCTGTTAACCAATTGTTTGCCCACTGTGGTTGTGGTTTAGTATCTAACTTACAATCACCATCAGTACCTCCAGGCTCATTAACAACTCCATTGTTACATGTGAATATAGAATTATCCATTCCTAACTCTCCAAAATGCCAAATCATTTTTGGTCCAGGAACCATAACAGAAACTGCTGCCAAAGCGGACATTCTTGATAAGGCTGTATTTAATTCTCTAACGTTGTGAGCAGGATTAGTGTTATTTCCAAATTGTAAATTCTTATACATTAGGCGTTCTTCATCATGACTTTCAGGATAACCCATTACTCTTGGACCATTAAAACCAGAATGATTATTATGACCAATTCTGTCAATATTTTTATTTCCGCTTTGGCCCATTGTTAATTCATTATAAGGTGAAGTCATAATTCCCCACATCATAATTCCTTTACCTTCATCTAAACGATAATTGGCCCATTCCTTTTCTTCATTATCAGATCCTAAATGCTCAAAAATAACGTAGTGATCTGGGTCTAAAGACCAAGAATAATCCGCATAAGATTTTAGGATATCTACACGATCTTGTCTATATCCATTTGTACAACCATCATTATTTACACATCCTTGTGTAAATCCTTTAGTCAAATCCCAACGGAATCCATCGATATTAAACTCTTCAATCCAATGTTTAATAACGCGCTTTACATAATTATTAGTTATTGGGTTTGTTGTGTCATTTGTACTTGCATTAGGATCGTTAGGTTCTTCTGCTGTATGGCTAAAGTCAGAGCCCACATTGTAACTATGCTGTGCTATTTGATTAAAATATGGGTTTTCACTACTAGGTTCTCCCCAACCATCACCATCAGGATCGTCCATCCACATACGCACCATTGGATTTCTACCAAAAGCATGATTTAAGGCAATGTCCAAAATAACAGCAATCCCATTTTGGTGACAAACATCTACAAGCTCTTTAAATTTGTCTTCAGTGCCATAAAATTTATCTAAAGCCATGTGGAAAGATGTATTATAGCCCCAACTTTCGTTACCCTCAAATTCCATTACAGGCATTAGTTCAATTGCGTTTATATTTAAATCTTTTAAGTAATCGATTTTATCTATTACATCTTGAAAATTTCTATCTGCATCAAAGTCTCTTATTAAAAGTTCATAAACTATTAGATCTTCCTTTTTAGGTTTTTCAAAATTAGTTACCTGCCAATCATATTCGGATTGTCCTGTTTGTAAAACCGTAACTTCTCGTTCTTGCCCAATTGGGTAAGAAGGCAAATTAGGGTAAGTGGAAGCGGGAATATATGGATCATCAAAAGGGGATAACACTAATGTTGAGTATGGGTCCGCAGTTTTAACCAATTTAGGTGAATTGGCAACAGGTGTTGTGTCACCAACCCAATATTGATAGGTTTCAATTTGCCCAGAAGTTAATCCTGATAATTCTATCCAAAATTTCCCAGTTACATTATCCTGTTTCATGGCGTATGCACTTGTTGGTTCCCAATTGTTAAAACTACCAACTACATAAACAAATTCTTTTTTAGGAGCATTCAATACTAAAGTAGCTTTTGTCGCATCTCCAGAATTATAGTTTATACCATCCTCCATTCCTAATGGTATATCTTCTACACTGGTATTATTAACTATAATAGAAAAGTTTTTTGTGACAGTAGATGAACCTTGAGTAATTACTAACTCACAAAATTGATTGTCTGTTAGGTTAGAAAATAAATAACCATTATAAAAAGTAGTATTGTTTTGAGTATGTACACTAGCTCCATTAGCGAATAACTCATAATTGGCAGGACCATTGGTGTTTTGAGCTAAAATTTGAGTGTTAGCACCATTATTTACCACGATAATTCCATTTGAGCTTGGAGAAGGATTTATCATAGTAACCTGCAAAGCTCCAACATTAAAGATAAAGTTTGAACAAGCAGAAGCTTTAAGTTCTTGTGTCCCGTCTGCATTTCTAAAAACCATTCCCATTTTAGAGACATTGCTTTCTTCAGCACTACTTAAGCTAAAATAAGTGTTTGGAGTAAAAGTAATACTCCAAGTTCCATTACCGTTATCGGTCATTTCCCCTATACCATCGTCTTGTCCCCAATTACCAACAACAGCAATTCCGTATTCATCACTATCATCACCAACACCTAAGTGAGCGTAAACTTTTGTTGGGTTATTAAGTCCATTACAATCTGTAGCAGTACTATTTATATCTACTGTTATTGTAACAGACTGATCAATTAATATAGGACTTGGGTTAATAGTAACTTGTGATATTGCTACTAAAGGAAGTAGCAGTAATAATTTTAATAATATTTTTTTCATAGTTTTTTTAAAAGGTAAAAAGGCTATGAAAATTCATAGCCTTTTATTAATAATATAATTATGTTATTCTATAGCTATGAATATATAGCCACCATCTAAGTCATTAAACCATATATCATAAGTTCCTGATGTGACCGGAATGTCTGCACCTTCTTGTACACCAAAACCACTGATTTCGGTATCGCTACCCCAATTTACGGCCCAATCATTATCTGATCTAAATTTCATAGCTCCATCATTTAATTCTACGCCATTTATATACCATATATGAGGATCAAAAGATGATTGAATCATATCAGTATCTGCATCCCATCCTCCTGGTGTTGAATCTCCAATTATTCCAATTGTAGTATAGGAAGTTGCACTGGAAGCATCATATTCATCTAAAGTGTATGTCATATTTTCAGCATCTAATGTGAACTCGTAATACCCGTCTGCAGCTATAGCAAAAGCAGAAGGATCACTTCCTGTGCCATCATTTACACCTACTTCTCCTGCATTTGCTCCAACTCCCCATTGTGGTTGCCATTGCCCTAAGACTTCTAAGAGTTTAAACCCTTCAGGATTAGTTGCGTCTGGGGAAAAATAGCCACGATATGTATACATATTTTCATTGTCAGCGTGTCTAAATAAAGGATTATTGTTGTTATTGTTATCCCAACCAGGAGCGGTTGCATCACCAACTAGATATAAGTTTCTTAGCATAGGGATTTCTTCTTCTCCACCTTCAGATTCTGGTAATACTAAAGTTAATTCTTGTATTGGCGAAATTTGTTCTATTGAAGAATCGGTACCTACAGAAGCGCGTAATCTAAAGTATACACTACCAGTGTTTGGTATATCTGTTGTGGTATCATCATTATCTAAGCCTGCTTCATCTGCAAACTCAAGCATATCTCCTATGGTGATAGCATATTCATTTTCGCTTGTGCTACCCACTAACTCCATATCAGTAAAATCACCAGTTATGGATTTTTGTAACTCATAATTGATATTGGTTTCAACATCAAAATCAGCATCATCCCAAGTAAAACGTTCTCCTAAATTTCCAGAGGCAGAAGGTGTTAAAACGTATTCTTCTAGAAAAGAATTTGAAAAAGTAAATTCACCATTAGGTTGAGCTATGTAAGTTAAGCTATCATCACTTTCACATGCATTAAAGCAAACCATACTTATAAGCAATAATGCTATAAATTTCATTGTTTTCATTGTTTTTGATTTTTTATTAATATCCTTCATTTTGAGTTAAATTAGGGTTAGTTGATAACGTGTTACTTGGTATAGGAAAAACATTTCTATAAGCACCTACGGCTGTCCCATTTGGCTGGTTGCCTTTAAAAGGCCATAAATAATTACTGGTTGTAAAATAGTTGTATCTCACTAAATCTGTCCGCCTTTGGCATTCCCAGTATAATTCTCTCGACCTTTCATCTAGAATGAAATCTAAATCTAAATCTCCAGATGAAATATTTCCAGAAGGCCCACCATAAGCTCTTGTTCTTAATTCATTAATTTTAGCAGCTGCAGTGCCTAAATCTCCGCCACCACCTCGTAATGAAGCTTCGGCATAGTTTAAATAAATTTCTGCTAGACGTATTAAAGGCAAATCAGTATCAACTCTATTATCTTGACCTGTACCGCTTCCAGGATTACCGTTGATATCGATATTTTTAAATTTAGTAATAGCGTATCCCTGATCAAAAGGAGGAATACTTTCTATTTCTAAACTCTGTCCATCAGTATAGAACATAGCTCTCATATCTCCAGACGGAAGCACTTCCGTAATTTCATAGGTTAGGTTATCTAAATCAAAAGTTATTAGATATGTACCGGCTGTTATAGCGATATTTTCCCCTGCTTGTTCTAACGATCCGTCAGCTCCAGTATCACCATAATTATTTCCCCAATCTTCATTGAATCTAAATTTCATAAAACCATCAGTTAATTCAGCATATAACGAAAACTGATTTGTTGAGGTTTCGTACATTTCCATGTCTGGACTGTCCCATCCATTTTCAGTTGCATCACCAACTAATCCCCAATCAGATAAAGTACCGCCCAAACCACTATTTAACGAAGGGATGTCTATCTCACTAGTTTCAAATTTTTCAACTAAACTTTTTGTAGTTCTTATGCCACCCCAACCTCCATCAACTCCAAAATCTGTAGGATCCATACTGCCTCCAACAGATGCGTGGACTAAAAATGTAGTTCCACCATAGGTTTGTGATTGGATACCATCAAAGTTTAATGCAAAAATAAATTCATTTTGAGCACCATTGGTATTATTGTCTGCTAAAAATAATTCATCATAAGCTGTTCCATTACCATTGCCGTCATTCATATTTATTATGTATGAGGAATTCATTACGTTGTTTGAATAGGTAACACAATCTGTATAGTGAGGTATGCCAGTCCATACTTCAGCATTTAAATAAAGTTTAGATAGTAAAGCCCATGCTGCCACATTATCTACTCGTCCATATTCATTTGAATTAAGCAATAAGTCTTGGATTTCTAATAATTCAGATTCAATGAAATCAAATACTTCTTCTTTAGTGTTTTGTGTAGGCAAAGTGGTTGCTACTTCAGTTTGAATAGGAACAGCACCAAATAAATCTAATAAATTATAGTAGGCAAATGCTCTTAAAAATCGTGCTTCTGCAATAAAATTTTGGACATCTTCATTATCGCTCAAAACTTGAGCATTGTCAATAAATGAATTACAAAATGAAACTTCTTGTCCTAAACGATTGTACATAGAATTAGTAAAATCATTATTAGGCGTCCAATACATACCATGTAAATCTGGAACACCAGCGTCTCCCCAACCTAAAACAGCGTGGTCTGTGGTTAATTCGCTTAAGTAGAACATTGTACGAGTGTATTGAGAAAAACCTTCATCAATATCATCTGGGTCTAAATCTGGATTCCCAGCAGGACCATCTTGACCAGTTAATGCAAAGCCAGCATAAAGTTTAGCTAAAGCACTTTTAGCTTCATCTGAATTGGCATATACATTTTCTTCAGTAAAACTATCAGGATCAATAGGTGATTGATCTAAATCATCGTGACATGAAGTAACAATGATGGAAAGCGTTACAATAAAAATTAATTTTTCAATTTTATTTTTCATAATCTGTTTTTTTTAAAAATCTATATTTAAACCTAAAACAAAAGACTGTGGTCTTGGATAAAAACCATTGTCTATTCCTCCATTTATTTCTGGGTCTATACCATCATAATCTGTTATTGTTGCTACATTTTGCATAGAACCATAAATTCTTAATGTTGTATCCTTAATTGCATTATCAAAAGTATAACCTAAAGTTATATTGTCAATTTTGAAGAATGAAGCTTCTTGAATAAAATAATTACTATACAAATTACTGTCATTAGAATCTACAAAACCTGTATTTAAGTAATCTGAATGGATATTTGATAAGAAATTGTTGTCAGAAGGAACAATATTTTCTAAATACGAATTACCAGAAGCCACATTGTTGTATGCATAATTCCCAATACTAGCTCTGGTTACAACGGATAAATCCCATTTTTTATAGCTTAAATTTGTGTTTAATCCCATTAAGACATCTGCATAAGGATCTTTATAAATAAACTTATCGTCATCGTTAATAATATTATCACCATTTCTATCTACAAAGGCTCCTTCAATTGGTTTTCCGTTTGTATCATATACTTGCTGATAAACTAAAAAGCTGTAAGGAGACTCTCCTTCTAAATGGGTTTGAATATTATTACCAACACCTCCAGAAATGCCACCAACAAATTGCTGGTCTGGAAGGTTTGTTACCTTATTATCGTTAAATGCAACATTATAACTTATAGACCATTCTAAATCATCAGTTTTAACAGGAATAACATTGATTGCGAGCTCAACTCCCTTGTTTTCCATATCACCAATATTAGTATCTATTCTATTTGTAAAGTTTGTGAATGGATCTACTGTAGATTGCGCAATTAAATCTGTAGTTTTTCTTAGATAAGCATTAATAGAACCTGATACTCTACTATTTAATATACTATAATCTAACCCAACGTTGAGCGTACTGCTTATTTCCCACCGTAGATCCTCGCTTATTCCAGATGGACGATAAGTTGGGAAATATGCAGGTGTACCATCTGTATTATAACCAAATTGATAGCTAGCAAAAGAATTACTACCCGTATAACGTGTTAAAAATAAATAGTTACCCAAACCATTAGTATTACCGACTTCTCCATAACCAACACGTAGTTTAAGTTCGTTTAAAAAGCCATCAGTATTAATAAAATTTTCTTTATGGATATTCCATGCAATAGCAGCAGAAGGAAAATAACCCCAACGATTTTCTGGGTTTAGTTTAGAAGATGCATCAGCCCTTAATGTAGCTGTTAAAAGATACTTTCCTTTATAATCATAATTCAATCGGCCGAAATAAGAAAGTAATACACTTTTCGACTTGTCAATAAATTCAAAATTAATACCTGCATTAGGATCTGCAATGGCTTCTTCCTCTATCTGGCTATCATAGCTATAGCCATCAAACTCAAAAGATTGATATGAATATCCTGCAACTAAACTTATATTATGATTATCGTTAATAGATTTATTGTAGGTTAAATATCCATCAAATAATTTATCTGTTCTTTCTTGAGAATATTTATTTAAAGAACCATTCCAATCAGTATCAGATGTTGGAAAAAGAATTGATGTGGCTGTTCTCCCGTTGCTATTTGATTTATCAATCCCTACATTAACTGTAGCTGTTAAATCTGGAAAGAAATGTAGCTTATAATCCAATTTAACATTTCCTATGATACGTCTAACTTCCGCTGTGTCATCTACTAAATTTAATTGAGCTACAGGATTTATCGCAGCTAAACTATTATGATTTCCTGTTTGAGGGTTAACCCAATCAAAATAGCCGCCATAGGGAGACGTTGCATCAAATACAGATTGTGTAGGGTCATATACAGAGGCAGCACCTATAGCTCCTCTATTTGCAAAAAAGTTTTCAGTATAACTCCCTCTAGCATTTAATTCTATTTTTAAATGGTCATCTAATAATGAAGGAGTAAGTCCTATAGAAGCAGTTGTTCTTTTAAAATTATCACGTTTTAAAATACCATCATGGTCAGAGTAACCCAAAGATGCTCTCATAGGTACACCAAAAGCACTTCCTAGAGCACTAAAAGAGTGGTCTTGTCCAAAAGCAGATGTGTAAATTTCATCTTGCCAGTCTGTATTAGCGTTCCCTAGCAATGCTAAGGTATTTGCATTAGCTTGGGGATTTGTAGGAACAACATTTCTAAATTCATCAGCTGTTAGTACGTCCACCCTATCTTGTGAAGTATGGATTGTTGTTGAAGACGTAAGGTTAAATTTAAATTCACTGTCTTTTCCTTTTTTGGTCGTAATTAAAATAACACCATTTCCACCTCTAGATCCGTATATTGCTGTTGCTGAAGCATCTTTTAAGACGACTAAGCTTTCTATATCATTAGGGTTAATAAGGTTTAATGGGTTTCTAGAACCACCAACATTATCGTTGTTTAACGGAAAGCCATCAACAACGATTAAAGGAGATCTATTAAGTGTTAATGAACCAACACCTCTAATTAAAATTTCTTGACCATCACCTGGTGCTCCACTTCCTGAAGTTACAGATACTCCAGCTATCTTACCTGTAATTAGCTGTTGTGCAGAAACAACAGGACCTTTATTAAAATCTTCTTCTTTCAAAAGGTCTGCCGCACCTGTTAAGTCTTCTTTTTTAACACTACCATAACCAATAAGAACAATTTCATCAAGTTGCGCAGCATCTTCCACCAAAACAATATTCAGAGGGTTTTGGCCATTAAATACTACCTCTTGAGTAGTGTAACCAAGATATGATATTACAATAGACTCTCCTTGGTTAACCTCTAAAGTATAGTTACCATCAAAATCAGTAGAAGTTCCTCTAGATGTTCCTTTAACAATAACATTTACGCCAGGCAAAGGCATGGCATTTGCTTTATCTGTAACGGTACCAGTTATGGTCGTTTGAGCCATAAGTGTTGCTGGCACTATAAAAAGACAGAATAACAAAGCATTTAAGAATGTTTTCATACAATATTTTTAAGTTAGTTGCTTAGTTTAATTGATTTATATTTTCACTTCTTGCGTTAAATCTATGTAAAATTAATGTGTTAGAAATGTTAAAAACCAATAGCAGTCTTACGCAAACGTTTTCGTGTTAAAAACTTTTTGCATAATATTAACTTTTAGTTCAAAATAGTGAAAAATTGAGGAATTATCAATCAATCTATACTCTAATTGTCAATATCAAAATCAAATCCTTACAATTTCTGTGTATCTTCGTGCTAATAGTTTGTGAAATGAGAATATAAATGAAAAGAAAAATTACGCTTAAGCAAATAGCAAGAGAACTAGACGTCTCTATTTCAACAGTTTCAAAAGCACTTAGAAACAGCCCTGAAATTAGTGAGGACACAAAACAAAAAGTCCAAGCATTTGCAAAGTTATACAATTATAGGCCAAATAACATTGCCCTAAGTCTTAAAAACAGAAAGACAAATACTATTGGAATTATCATCCCAGAAATAGTGCACCATTTCTTTTCTAAAGTTATTAGAGGTGTTGAATTAGTGGCCAATAAAAGAGGTTATAATGTTATCATAGGCTTATCAAACGAATCATTTTCTAAAGAAGTGATTAATATGGAAATGCTTGCTAACGGAAGTATTGACGGGTTTATTCTTTCTATTTCAAAAGAAACACTTCAACAACAAGATTACCATCACTTCATTGAAACTATGAGCCAAGGTATGCCAATCGTTATGTTTGATAGGGTGGTTTCTGACATTAAGTGCGATAAGGTTATTGTAGATGATTTCAAAGGAGCCAAAAATGCAGTAGAAAAATTAATTAAAAACAACTGTAAATCTGTGGCATTAATAACTACAAAAGATTATGTGAGCGTTGGTAAACTCAGAACCCAAGGATATCTTGAAGCATTACAAGATCATAAAATTACGCCTCAAGCCGAATTAATTCTTAAAATTGATGATACCATGGATTACGAAGTGCATCTAGACAAGTTAGAAGCCGAGATAGAGCAACTTTTTAAATCTAACCAAAGTATTGACGGTATTTTTGCGGTAAATGAACTTTACGCGTTATCAGCTATGAAAGTAGCTAGTAAGTTAGGGTTACGAATTCCAGATGACATACAGGTTATTGGTTTTACAGATGGTGTATTGTCCAAACATTCAACACCTAGTTTAACTACAGTAAGCCAGCATGCACAACACATGGGTGAGAGGGCAGCAGATCTCTTAATTGATAAGTTAGAAAAAGAATTTGAAACCGAAGAGGAGGAGTTCCAAACTGTTGTTATTGCTACTGAACTAGTGGAGCGAGAATCTACCAAATAGAAATTTAACATTGCCAATCTAAAATCTTTTATATCTTTACGGCTTAAATCAAGACTTATATTTTCACTTCTACAAATAAGTTTTGATGAGCTAAGCTTATCAGAATAGTATTAACTAAACATACTATTGATGAAAAAGCGCATTCTAGGATTTTGGGAAATCTGGAACATGAGTTTCGGTTTTCTGGGAATCCAATTTGGTTTTGCTTTACAAGGAGGCTTTATGTCTCGAATATTTCAAACACTTGGTGCAGGAAAAGAGGAAATTCCATTATTGTGGATTGCCGCTCCGTTAACTGGCCTATTGGTTCAGCCAATTGTAGGTTATATGAGTGACCGAACATGGAGTCCAAAATGGGGACGACGACGGCCATACTTTTTAATTGGCGCGATTTTAAGTTCCTTAGCACTATTCTTTGTACCCTATTCCCCAGTATTATGGATTGCAGCAGGCTTTCTTTGGATTCTCGATGCATCCATAAACATTTCTATGGAGCCTTTTAGGGCATTGGTTGCGGACAAGTTGCCAGAATCACAACGTACTTACGGTTTTGTAATGCAGACCTTAATCATTGGTATTGGCACGTGGGTGGCAAGTAATTTACCATGGTTAGTCTCACAAATGGGTGTTAGTGATTCTGCAGATTTGGGTGTTGTGCCAGACTCTGTAAAGATTGCATTCGCCATTGGCGCGTTTGTATTTTTGCTGAGTATTATTTATACGGTTTTTACAACTACTGAATATCCTCCAGAGGATATGGAAGAATTTGAACGCGAGAAAAAAGCGAAAAATAGTTTTGTTTCAGATATTGTAAACAATATTGGCAATATGCCAAAAACAATGAAAAAATTGGGGGTCATCCAGTTTTTTAGCTGGTTTGCTTTTTTTACTATGTGGAGTTTGGCAAATCCTGCGCTGACAGAACATGTTTACAAAACACCAGCTCCAATTGAGTCTAACTATGATATGAATAATATCCTAGACAAAGAGGCTTTTGATACAGAAAACACCGCTTTCCAAAAATCTTCAAATTCAGTTGGCTCTGCTATGGGAGTTTATGGATTGTCTTCAATGGCTTTTGCATTGCTGTTGGTGTTATACACTTCAAAACGAAATATCAATAGAAAGTATGTACATATGTTTTCTCTAATATTAGGAGGAGTAGGTTTCTTGTTCATGAATATGGCTACTCCAGTACAACTCAAATATTGCTTCATATTAATAGGTATTTCATGGGGAAGTATTCTATCCATGCCTTATGCTATGCTTTCAAGCTCAGTAGATCCCAAAAAAATGGGAATGTTTATGGGTATTTTCAATATGTTCATTGTAATTCCTCAAATTATTGCTGCTTTGGGTGGTATTAATTTCGTTTCAAGTTTAATAGGTGAAGAAGCTATTAATGCCATGACTATTGCTGGTATTAGCTTGCTAATTGCTGGCTTGAGCAATTTCTTAATTACAGACAAAGCAGCCATTTCTTATCAACCAACAGAATAAATTATAATGAATAAAAAAGGATTCATATTCGATTTGGATGGTGTTATCGTTGACACCGCAAAATATCATTTTTTAGCGTGGCAAAAATTGGCCAAAACGCTCGAGATAAATTTTACAGAAGAAGAAAACGAACAACTTAAAGGAGTAAGCCGAGTGCGCTCGTTAGAAAAAATATTGGCTTGGGGAAATAAAACTATTCCTGAAACAAAATTCATGGAGTTGATGGGTAAAAAAAATGACGATTATTTAAGTCATATTTCCAAAATGACTAAATCAGAAATTCTGCCAGATGTCCCAAAAATTCTTAACTATTTAATAGAAAAACAACAACCCATAGCTTTAGGCTCAGCTAGCAAAAATGCCAGACACATTTTAGAACGTGTAGATTTAAAAAAGAATTTTGATGCTATCGTAGATGGCAATGATGTGAGCAAAGCAAAACCAGATCCCGAAGTATTTTTAAACGCTGCTAAGTTGTTAAACATAGATCCAGAAAACTGCATTGTTTTTGAAGACTCAGTAGCTGGTGTTGAAGCGGCCAATGTGGCTCGTATGGTATCAATCGGTATAGGTAGCAAATCAGTATTAGGTCATGCAGATTATGTGTTCAACGATTTTACGGAAATTTCAGAAGGCTTTTTAAATACACTAATCAATAATTGAAATAAAAAATAAGATGGTTATAAACCATTAAAATAAAATATAAAACATGAATCTAGATTATATCATACCAAACAATTGGTCAATCATAGAAGAAGGTTTCGATCCGCAACAAGTTAAAGCCTCAGAGAGTATTTTTAGCATAGGCAATGGAGCTATGGGACAACGTGCCAATTTTGAGGAGAAATACTCTGGTCCAACATTTCAGGGCAGTTATATTGCAGGTGTTTACTATCCTGATAAAACGCGAGTTGGTTGGTGGAAAAACGGCTACCCTGAGTTTTTTGCCAAAGTACTTAATGCGCCAAATTGGATAGGCATAAATGTTCTTGTAAACAATGAAGAGCTCGATTTGTTTACGTGTAAAAGCGTGAAAAATTTTCAACGTGAGTTAAACATGAAAGAAGGTTGGCTATCCCGAAGTTTTGTGGCCACGCTTCAAAATGATATAGAAGTTGAAGTAAAATCAACCCGATTCTTAAGTTTAGAATTAGATGAAGTCGGAGCCATAAATTTCAACATTAAACCTTTAAATTCAGATGCTGAAATAACCTTTCAACCCTATTTAGATTCTGGCATTACAAACGAAGACACCAATTGGGACGATAAGTTTTGGAACACTTTGAATGTGAGCCACGAGAACAATCAGGCATTCATCGAGGCAAAAACCATGAAAACAGATTTCAGTACTTGTACGTTTATGGAGTCGCAAGTATTTATTAATGATAAGTCGGTTTTAATAGAACCCAATATTGAGGCAGATTCCAATTACGCCTCATTCAGTTACAAGCATCAAGTTAGGCAAAATGAAACTTACACCATTCATAAATTTGGTGGTTATACGGTTGATAGAAACCATGATAAAGATGAATTGGTTTCTGCAGCAAAATCGGTTTTGGAAAAGGTGACTAAAATGGGCTTTTCAAGCTTGTTAAGAATCCAGAAAGAAGCTTGGGCTAAAATCTGGGATATGGCAGACATTACCATTAAAGGTGATGTAAAGGCACAACAAGGTATCAGGTTTAATATCTTTCATTTAAACCAAACCTATTTAGGTACAGATGCAAGGTTAAATATTGGTCCAAAAGGATTTACAGGTGAAAAATACGGAGGCAGTACTTATTGGGACACAGAAGCTTACTGCATTCCTTTTTATATGGCAACCAAAGACCAGAGCGTTGCTAGAAACTTGTTGACGTATCGCTATGAGCATTTAGATAAAGCCATAGAAAATGCGGAAAAATTAGGTTTTAAAAACGGAGCTGCATTATATCCTATGGTAACCATGAATGGTGAGGAAAGCCATAACGAATGGGAAATTACTTTTGAAGAAATTCATAGAAACGGAGCAATTGCATTTGCCATTTTTAACTATTACAGATATACAGGAGACTATAGTTATATTCCTGAAAAAGGACTGGAAGTACTTATTGGTATTGCAAGGTTTTGGCACCAACGCGCCTCATTTTCCACAGATAAAAACAAATATGTAATTCTAGGAGTAACAGGTCCAAACGAATACGAAAATAACGTAAATAACAATTGGTACACTAACTATATTGCACAATGGTGTATTAAGTATGCTGCAGAAAACATAGAGAAAGTTGAAGCTGAATACAGTACGGATTACACACGTATAATGAATAAAGCAAAACTCTCTAAAGCTGAAATTGAAGAGTGGTTAGACGTTGCTGAAAACATGTATTTTCCTTATTCTGAAAAACATCAAATCTACCTTCAACAAGATGGGTTTTTAGATAAAGAATTAATAACTGTTGAAGATTTACCAAAATCGCTACGACCAATTAACCAAAAATGGAGTTGGGACAGAATCTTACGTTCTCCATATATAAAACAGGCAGATACGCTTCAAGGATTTTACTTTTTTGAAGATGATTTTACACCTGAAGAATTAGAACGGCATTTCGATTTTTATGAACCATTTACAGTTCATGAAAGCTCATTGTCACCATGTGTACACAGTATTCAAGCTGCAAAGTTAGACAGGATGGACCAAGCTTATACCTTCTATTTAAGAACCTCAAGATTAGATATAGACGATTATAATCATGAAGTTCATGAAGGTTTGCACATCACCTCAATGGCTGGCACATGGATGAGTATCGTTGAAGGTTTTGGTGGTATGCGCGTAAAAAACGATAAGCTGACTTTTCAGCCAAAAATCCCAAAACAATGGGAAGCCTATTCTTTTAAAGTCAATTTTAGAAACCATACCGTAAAAGTAAACGTTTGTCAAGACCAAACTTATTTTGAAATGGAAGGTGACTCAGAACTTCAGATTTTAGTTAATGATAAACCAATAACAATTTCACCTAATAATATGGTTCAAGTTTAATTAAGTATGTGTAATCAAGATGTAAAATATATAAATATGAGAAATTTAGCAAAGAGTCTTTTTGTAAGTCTTTTAATTTTAATTACATCTTGTGAGGACAAAAAACCATCCGAAGTTGAAAGCTCTGCATCAAATAAAAAAGTTGTATTGTCTAATGATATTCAAAAAATTGAACCACCACATTGGTGGATTGGTTTCAAAAATCAAGAATTACAACTGTTGGTTAAGCATCCAAATATTGGTAGTACAACTCCAGAAATAGATCACAATGGTATAACTTTAAAAAAGTACCATAAAGCAGATAGTCCCAATTATTTGTTTTTGGATTTAAATATCTCTGAAAATGCTGAAGCAGGTAAATTCAACATTCATTTCAAACAAGAAAATGAAAGTGAATTGATTCAAACCTATGAGTTAAAATCTCGAAAAAAAGCTGCTGAAGACTATATTGGTTTCAACAGCTCAGATGTCATCTACCTCATTACACCAGATCGTTTTGCTAATGGAAGCCCTTCTAACGACATTATTTTAAATCCTGTTGAAGATAACAGAGAAGCAAGCACAGAAGTTGCTTCCTTATTAGAAAGTTCTGTAAACAGAGATCAAGATTATGCTAGGCATGGAGGAGATATAAATGGAATTACAAACCATTTAGATTATATAGAAGACATGGGTTTTACGGCAATTTGGCCAGGTCCATTGCTAATTAATGATATGCCTAGATCATCATATCATGGTTATGCTATTACTGATTATTACAAGGTTGACCCACGTTTTGGGACTACAGAAGAATATATAGATTTAGCAAATAAAGCTGAACAAAGAGGTATAAAACTCATTATGGATCAGGTAGCTAATCACTGTGGTTTGCAACATTGGTGGATGAAGGATTTACCATTTAAAGATTGGGTAAATTACCAAGAACACTATGAGGCTAATAAGGATAATTGGAACTGGAAAACCACTAAAACATCCAATCACAGACGTACTACAAACCAAGATCCTTATGCAGCAAATATAGATTACGAGGAAATGGCAAATGGCTGGTTTGTTTCGGATATGCCAGATCTAAACCAACGCAACCCTTTTATGGCCAAGTATCTAATTCAAAATAGTATTTGGTGGGTAGAAACTTTAGGACTTGGAGGTATTAGGCAAGATACTTACCCTTATCCTGATAAGGACTTTATGAATGATTGGGCTGGTGCAATAATGGAGGAATATCCAAACTTCAACATTGTAGGAGAAGAATGGAGTACAAATCCGCTACTTGTTGCGTATTGGCAAAAAGGAAAAGAAAATAAAGATGGATATAAATCTAATTTAAGATCCACAATGGATTTCCCAATGCAAAAACAAATTGTTGAGGCGTTAAACGAGAATGAATCTTGGGATCAAGGTTTGGTTAAAGTCTATGAAGGACTTTCCAACGATTTCATTTATCCAACTCCAAAGGATATTATGGTATTTCCAGATAACCATGATATGAGCCGGATTTTTACACAGCTAAAAGGAAATATAACTAATACCAAAATGGCATTAAGCTATTTGCTAATGTTGCCAAGGATTCCACAGATTTACTATGGCACTGAAATTTTAATGAATGATTTTGAAAAGCCAGGAGACCATGGTTTAATACGTACCGATTTTCCTGGTGGCTGGGAAGGAGATGCAACAAATGCTTTTACAGGTGAAGGATTAACTTCTCAGCAAAAAGACATGCAGGCTTATCTGAAAAAAGTATTGAATTTCAGAAAAAACAGTAAAGCCGTACACAACGGTAAAACCATTCATTTTGCACCTCAAGATGGAGTTTATGTTTTAGCACGAAAAGGTGGAAACGAAACTGTTATTCATATTTTAAATAAAAATGAAAGTGCATACGAATTGGATTTAGAACGTTTTGAAGAACTCGGATTAAAAGATAAAAAACTAAGTAACATTATATCTGGTGAAACTGTAATTTGGGATGAAAAGATGGTGTTGAGTAACAAAGGAAGTCTAATCTTAACTACAAAACCGCTATGATAAAATATGCTACCATAACCGTAATTATTTTACTTTCAGTATTTAGTTTTTCACCTTTTAAACTTGAAAAAGATATAAAGTTTAAGATGCTGGAAAATGCTGTATTGGCAAGCGGAACACTACATCGCATAGATAGTTTTCCTTCAGAATTTATTGCACCAAGACCTGTTGATGTTTGGTTGCCAGAAAACTATTCAAAAGAGAAAAAATACAGCGTACTCTATATGCACGATGGTCAGAATTTATTCGACTCCACAACCACATGGAACAAACAAGAATGGAAAGTAGATGATTGGGCAACCAAATTAGTGTCTAAAGGTAAAATCGAAGATTTAATTGTCGTAGGTGTTCATAATATTCCACAAATCCGTTGGCAAGATTTATTCCCAGAAAAGGCCATGGATTACATGGATAAAGCCACAGTAAAAGTATTGATGGAGCAAGCCAAAAACAATAATTTAAACACCAACTTAAAAGGGGACGAATACCTCAAGTTTTTAGTTAAAGAATTAAAACCGGAAATAGATAAACAGTTTTCAGTTTACAAAGATGCAGAACATACTTTTGTTGCTGGCTCTAGCATGGGAGGTTTAATGTCAATGTACGCAGTTTCCGAATATCCACAGGTTTTTGGTGGTGCAGCTTGTCTCTCTACGCATTGGGTGGGAGCGATGCCAATGCCAAACAATCCGTATCCAAAAGCAATTTTTGATTATATGAAAACCAATTTACCTAAAGCAGGTAAACACAAATTATATTTTGATTATGGCAACAAAACCTTAGACCAGCATTATCCAAAATATGCACCAAGAGTTGATGAGGTGCTAAAGGAGAGAGGTTATATAAATAAAGATTCAAAGAATTTATATTTTGAAGGTACAGATCACTCTGAAGAGTCTTGGAATAAACGTTTAGACAAGCCCTTAATATTTTTATTGGGCAAAGATTAGATTAATAGCAGCTAAGACCTTGCGAGTTCTTTTGGAATTTGTGAGGTCTTTTTTAAAATTAAAACATGAGGAACTTCATTTTAGTTATATCATTATTAGTGGTATGTGGAACAATAAACGCACAAAACGATGATAGAGAATACCGTGGAGAAAGTAAAACTGATTCTGGACTGGAAGTACAAGTAAGTGATGGTACATATTTTATTAAATATTATACAGATAATATAGTTGAAACAACATTCCTTCCAACTGGAGAAACGGTTCTAAATAGTTCCCATGCTGTAGTACTTAAGCCAAAAACAATCAATTTTAAAGTACTAAAAAGTAAAACAAGTATCACTTTAGAAAGCCAAGGGCTTAATGTGATTATTCAAAAAAAACCATTTCAAATTTTATATCAATATAAAGATGAAAACCTCATTTCCGAAAAAGAAGGGTATGCAAAAAAGGATAGCTTAGAAACCATTCAATTCAACCTCACCGAAGAAGAAGTTTTATATGGAGGTGGAGCAAGAGCATTGGGTATGAATCGTCGTGGCAATAGATTGCAACTATACAACAGAGCGCATTACGGTTACGAAACCCATAGTGAATTGATGAATTACACCATGCCAATTGTGCTGTCTTCCAAAAAATACATGATTCATTTTGATAACGCACCAATCGGTTTTTTAGACCTAGACAGTAAAGCAGACAATACCTTGAAATATGAAACTATTTCTGGTCATAAAACCTATCAAGTAATTGTAGGTGATTCTTGGTATGATATTGTTGATAATTATACAGATTTAACAGGAAAACAACCCATGTTGCCACGTTGGGCATTGGGAAATTTTTCAAGCAGATTCGGTTATCATTCACAAGAAGAGGTTGAAAACACAATAGCTAAATTTAAAGAAGAAGAAATTCCTGTAGATGCGATTATTCTCGATTTGTATTGGTTCGGAAAAGACATAAAAGGTACGATGGGAAATCTTGAAGTTTACAGAGATTCTTTTCCAGATTTTGAAGGCATGGTAAAAAGGCTGAATGATAAAGGTGTAAAAACTATAACCATTACTGAACCATTTGTACTGACCAATTCAAAAAAATGGAATGAAGCCGTTGCAAAAAATGTTTTGGCAAAAGATTCCATTGGCAATCCTGCCAAATACAATTTCTATTTTGGCAATACAGGCATCATCGATATTTACAAACCCGAAGGAGAGCAGTGGTTATGGAACATTTACAAAGATTTGGCAAATAAAGGAGTTGCAGGTATTTGGGGAGATTTAGGTGAGCCAGAAGTGCATCCAACTTGGGTGCAACACCACACAGGCAGCGCAGACGAAGTTCACAATATTTATGGTCACGATTGGGCACGGTTAATTTACGAAGGCTACCAACGTAATTTCCCAAACACAAGACCATTTGTATTAATGCGTGCAGGCTATTCCGGCTCTCAACGTTATGGAATGATTCCATGGTCTGGAGATGTGAATAGAACTTGGGGAGGCTTACAAAGTCAACCCAAAATCGCATTACAGATGGGAATGCAAGGCTTGGCATATATGCATAGTGATTTGGGAGGATTCGCAGGTGCAAACCTAGATGACGAACTCTATGTACGTTGGTTACAATACGGAGTTTTTAATCCCATTTTTAGACCACACGCTCAAGAAGATGTACCAAGTGAACCTGTTTTTAGAAGTAAAAAGGCTAAAGCTTTGGCAAAAGAAGCTATAGAGTTGCGATATAAATTGTTACCATATAACTACAATTTGGTACATGAAAATAACGAGTTTGGTAAACCTTTAATGCGACCTTTATTTTTTGAAGAGCCAGATAATTCTAAACTATTCAATTATTCTAAAACCTATTTATGGGGAAATGATATTTTAGTGTCGCCAGTTTTGGAAGCAGGTAAAAAAGAACAGAAAGTTTACTTTCCGAAAAATTCAAAT
The DNA here is from genome assembly GCA_913061495.1 of uncultured Winogradskyella sp. Lineage (GTDB taxonomy): Bacteria > Bacteroidota > Bacteroidia > Flavobacteriales > Flavobacteriaceae > Winogradskyella. Next base: position 3,519 of record CAJXVG010000026.1, on the reverse strand, counting down.
TGGTTCCATTTTTATACAGATGAAAAATTTGAAGGAGGACAAATAAAAACCGTTCAATTAAATGAAAGAAACATCCCAACTTTTGTACGTAGTGGTGCTTTTATTCCCATGGCAAAACCGATGCAGAATACTTCGGAATATGATGCTAACACGTTGGAATTGCATTATTATTTTGATGACAGTGTTTCAGAAAGCAAAAGTAGTTTTTACAACGACGACGGTAAAACTAGAAATGCACTTGAAAAGGATGAATTTCATTTATTCAGTTCTCAGCTAAAAGGTAAAAATCTCACTATCAATTTTGAAGCTGAAACCTATTCAAAACTACTTTCAAACCATAAAAAGGTTGAATTGATTATTCATAATATTTCAAGTAAACCAAAAAAGGTTGTTTTAAATAAATCCCAAACGGAAAGCACATACAAACCGGAAACAAATATTTTAAAAATCCCAGTGAATTGGGATGTCAAATATTTATATCAATTAAAAATAAAACTCAAAAAATAATCAACAATGAAAAAATCAATCCTGTTCATTTTCACTTTGGCACTTTTCGTGGCCTGTAAAAATGAGAATAAAGAAACCACAGAGATTAAGTCAGAAGCTGAAAAAGAAATCGCATCAATTTCAAGTTCCGATTTGGAAACCGCAGTGATTTACGAAGCTAATATTCGTCAATATTCACCAGAAGGTACGTTTACAGAATTCACTAAAGACATTCCACAACTAAGAGATTTAGGTGTAAAGGTTATTTGGCTAATGCCTGTTTTTCCTATTTCAGAAACCAAACGAAAAGCAACAGGTGGAGCTGATAGCAAGTTTGCTTCAGACTTTCCAGAAGACGAGCAGGAAAAATATTTAGGAAGTTATTATGCAGTAACAGATTTTACCAAAATCAATCCAGAATTCGGAACCAAAGAAGATTTCAGGAAATTAGTGGAAACAGCTCATAAAAATGATATTTATGTCATCTTGGATTGGGTGCCAAATCACACAGGTTGGGATCACGAGTGGTTAAAAACCAATCCTGAATACTATACCCAAAATGAAGCGGGAGAAGTGGTGCATCCCAAAGATACAGATTGGACAGATGTTGCAGATCTCAATTACGATAATCAAGAGATGCGAAAACAAATGATTGAAGATATGAGCTATTGGCTTACGGAAGAAGGTGTTGATGGTTTTAGATGTGATGTGGCAGGTTCTGTACCACTAGATTTTTGGGAACAAGCTATACCGCAATTGCGAAGTAAAAAAGACATATTTATGCTCGCTGAAGCTTGGGAGCCAGAATTATTGGACGGTAATTTGTTTGATATGGCATATGGTTGGGATGGTCACCATTTAATGAATGGCTTAGCAAAAGGCGAGAAAAATTTGGAAGACTATGAGGCTTACACACAAAAGGTTTCAGAAGATTATGATAAAGATGATATTCTAATGAATTTTGTGACCAACCACGATGAAAATTCTTGGAACGGAACTATAGAAGAACGTATGGGAGATGCTTCAAAATTAATGACTGCATTGAGTTTTATGATTAAAGGTATGCCGCTCATATATTCTGGCCAAGAATACGATTTAGACCATAGATTGTTGTTTTTTGAAAAGGACTCGTTTCCACATAACAAAGGAGAAAGTTGGAAATTACTTCAAAAATTAGGGGAACTCAAAAACACCAATCCAGCCTTAAATGGTGGAAAAAATGCAGCAAACTATAAAAGACTGGATTCAGAAAAAGACATTTTAAAAATAGAACGTTCCAAAAATGGTGAAACGGTATTATTCATTGGAAATTTTTCAGATACAGAAAATAAAACTTCAATGCCTAAAGGAAAATATGAGGATTACATGAATGCTACTAAAATAGAATTTAGTGAGGAAACAGTAGTAATGCAACCTTGGGAATTTAAAATCTTAATAAGATAATATGCATAAAATAGTGATGCTTTTCATTGTTGCGTTAATGTTTACTAATTGCAACGAAACAGATAAAGTTGTTGAAGAAAAAGAGGAAACCCCTTTTGTGTGGGAAGGTGCAAATCTCTACTTTTTATTAACTGACCGTTTTAATAACGGAGACTCTTCTAATGATATTAATTTTGATAGAACAAGGAAAACCGGGAAATTACGTGGCTTCGAAGGTGGCGACATTAAAGGTATCACACAAAAAGTAAAAGAAGGTTATTTCACGGATTTGGGAATTAATGCCATTTGGATGACACCAATTGTAGAGCAAATCCATGGAGGTACTAATGAAGGTACGGGAACTACGTATGGATTTCATGGATATTGGACAAAGGATTGGACTAAAATTGATCCGAATTTTGGAACAAAAGAAGATTTGCACCAACTCGTCCAAGAAGCACACGCAAAAGGTATTAGAATAGTTTTAGATGCCGTTATAAACCATACAGGTCCAGTAACTGAAAAAGACCCAGTTTGGCCAGAAGATTGGGTACGTACAGATAAACAATGTACTTACGATAATTATGAGAATACAGTTACCTGTACTTTAGTTAAAAATTTGCCAGACATCAAAACCGAAAGTAACCAAAACGTTGAATTGCCACCACAGTTAGTTGAAAAATGGAAAACCGAAGGTAGATACAAACAAGAAATAAAAGAGCTGAATGAATTTTTTGAACGGACAGGACACCCAAGAGCACCACGATTTTATATCATAAAATGGCTCACGGATTATATCACGGAATTCGGTGTAGATGGCTACAGAGTAGATACTGTAAAACATACAGAAGAAACAGTATGGCAAGAATTTAGACAAGAATGCGATTATGCCTTTTCAGAATTTAAAGAGAACAATCCTGATAAAGTTATAGATGACAGCGACTTTTATCTTGTAGGAGAAGTTTATAATTACGGTATAAGCACAGGGCAGTTTTTCGATTATGGAGATAAGAAAGTCAACTATTTTAAGCCAAAAAGCTTCCATAGCCTAATCAATTTTGAATTTAAATGGAATTCAAAAGAGTTGGCTTATGAGGCATTGTTTAGAAAATATGCAGATACACTAAATACGTCATTAAAAAACTTTGGCACATTAAACTATTTGAGTTCCCATGATGATGGTAGCCCATTTGATCCAACAAGAAAAAAACCTTTTGAAACAGCAAACAAACTGTTGTTGTCACCTGGTACATCGCAAGTATATTACGGAGACGAGAGTGCAAGGATTTTAAAAGTTGAAGATGCCATCGGAGATGCTAATTTGCGCTCATTTATGAACTGGGAAGCAATAAACAACAATATTAAAACCCAACAAATTTTAGAGCATTGGCAGAAACTAGGTAAATTTAGAGCTAAGCATCCTGCAATCGGAGCCGGAATTCATCAAATGATAGCGGAATCTCCATATTATTTTTATCGAAGCTATCAAACGGATAATTTTGAGGATTTAGTTGTTGTTGGCTTAGATTTGGATAAAGGCAAAAAAACAATTGATGTATCTACTGTCTCTTATACACATCTGACGCTGCCGACGACTCCTTACGTGTAGAT
>CAJXVG010000025.1 GCA_913061495.1 uncultured Winogradskyella sp. | reverse complement strand
CGAGATCAGCCTCGGTCTCGTGGGCTCGGAGATGTGTATAAGAGACAGATATAAACCGTAGCAACCTACTTGATTGATAAGCACATTTTTGCCTGCGCTGTTTTTTTCAATTGTTGGTTTTGGTAAAAAAGTATGTGTGTGTCCGCCAATAATTAAATCTATGTCTTTTGTAGCTTTTGCTAATTTAAGATCGCTCGCGCGTTCTGGAGCATTGGAATAATGATAGCCAATATGAGATAAACAAATTACCAAATCACATTTTTGTTCTTCTTTTAAAACACGAGACATATCTTGGGCAACGGTAATGGGATCATTGTAAACAGTTTCTTTGTACATGTTTTTATCAACAAGGCCTTCAAGTTGCACGCCTAAACCAAATATTCCTATTTTAATACCATCTTTTACTATAGTTTTATACGGTTTTACGTGGGTGTCCATTATAGTGTTTGAAAAATCGTAATTAGCGGAGACAAATTCAAAATCTGCATGAGGTAATTGTGCATAAAGTCCTTCAATACCATTGTCAAAATCGTGATTTCCTATCGTTGCAAAATCATACTTAAGCATACTCATTAGCTTAAATTCCAATTCTCCACCATAATAATTAAAATAGGGAGTACCTTGAAAAATATCACCTGCATCAAGCAATAAAGTGTTAGGGTTTTCTTTTCGTATGTTCTCAACTAAAGTGGCACGTCTCGCAATGCCTCCTTTATTGGCGTTTCTACCATCATCTGCACCAAAAGGGTCAATGTGGCTGTGTACATCATTGGTGTGTAGTATGGTGATTTTTTTTGCTTTAGAAGCTTCAAATGATAATGAACTTAAACCTCCTAAACCGGCTATTGTAGTTGCTGCTGTGGTTTGTTGTATAAATTTTCTTCTATTCATGTTTTCTAATTGGTTTGAATAAAGCGATTATCGATTTTAGGATCTAAAGTATCTTTTCTTTTAAAATAATCAATCAATACATTTCTAATTTTATAATCTAGCGCATATAGACTATCATTAGGATGGAAAAATGTCATTCTATCACCACCATTGTACAAATAATCATTTGTAGCAACATAATAGGTTTTGTTTGGATCTATATTTTTTCCATTTACGGTTACAGATGTGATTTCAAAATTCTTATTGAGTGTTAATTGAAATTGTGATGAAACGGGATGCGCACGTTTGGCTTTAGATAGGTAATCCGCTAATTTATTTATTTGTTCTCCTTTAAGAGCAACCACAACTACTGAGTTTTCAAACGGCATCACTTCATAAGCTGTTCTTGTGGTTACTTTTCCTTTTGAAATTATAGCTCTTATGCCTCCATGGTTCAACAACACAAAATCAATATTTTTTCCTGTTCTTTTATTGAAGATCGAATTACTTTCAGTGTAAACAGCATCAGCCATAAGATTGCCAATTGCTGTGTTATAGTCACCATCGGACTTAGAGTAAGTATCCACAGCATAAGACAATGTGCTGTCTAGATTGTTGTTAACACGTTCGCGATAAGGTTTTATAAAGTTTTCTATATCTTGATTGGTGGAAATACTGTCATTTATTTCAAGACGTTTGCCTTCAATTTTAGAAAGATGGGTTTCTTGATTGCAAGCGAAAATGAGAAGCAAAAAAAATAGCTTCAGAAAGTGTTTAATAGTCATTAATAACTTATGTAACGTTAACAATTATTTGTGAGTGCTTTTATTAAATTTGCACAAAGGTTAAAGGTAAATGATTTTAAAAGCATTTAAGGAAAAATCAAATCAAAAATATGTCAACAAATTGTTGTCTCAACGCAAAACCGTTGTAAACAACGATAAAGTAAAATCTGTTGCAGTATTGTTGAATGCTCAGGAATTTAATGATTTTGAAGCTTTTAGAACCTTTTTTAAGGAATTGGATTTACATTCCCCTAAACAAAAAGTTATAGCATTTACTCTGGATAAAAACTTAACTTCAAGTCAATGGGATATTTATTTTAGTCCAAAAGATTTTGGCTGGAAGGGAAAAATAAACACTATAGATTTACAGACATTTATAGACGAAGAATACGATGTGCTAATCAGTTATTACAAGCAAGAGCTTTTACCGCTAAACCTTATCACAGCAGCATCAAAAGCCAATTTAAAAGTTGGATTGTCTCGTAATGACGAGCGGTTATACGACCTAATCATTGATGTGCCAACTAAGAATATCGGTGTTTTCAAAAAAGAATTCAAAAAATATTTACAAATTTTAAATAAACTATAATGACCAAATTTTTAGGAACAGGAGTGGCTTTAATCACACCATTTAATGAAGATTTAAGTATTGATTTTGATGCTTTACAGCGTTTAATTGAATTTAATATTGAAAACGGTACGGAATACTTAGTAATAAGCGGAACTACTGGTGAAAGTGCTACCATAACTTCAGAAGAAAAGAAAGAATTGGTTCAGTTTATTTCTAAAGTAAATAACGAAAGGTTACCTCTGGTTTTGGGTATTGGAGGTAATAATACAGCTGCCGTAATCAATGAGATTGAAGCGACCGATTTATCTCAAATAGACGCCATCTTATCTGTTTCACCATATTACAGCAAACCAACGCAAGAAGGCATTTACCAACATTTTAAAATGGTTGCCCACGCCTCCCCAAAACCAATAATTCTTTACAATGTTCCGGGTAGAACAGCATCAAATATTTTGCCCGAAACAATTGTGCGCATGGCTAATGATTTTGGGAATATCATTGGAGTAAAGGAAGCAGCAGGTTCTATGGGACAATATTTAGAATTATTAAGAACCAAACCTAAAGATTTTATGATAATTTCAGGAGATGATGACTTAGCGTTGGGTGTTGCGCTTGCTGGCGGATCTGGTGTTATTTCTGTGATTGGGCAAGCATTGCCAAAGGCGTTTACCGAGATGATACGTTTAGGCATTACAGGCAAAGCGAAAGAAGCTTATACCTTACAATATAAATTAATGCCAATGATTGGGTTGATTTTTTCAGAAAATAATCCAGCAGGTGTAAAATCGGTTTTAGAGAGTTTAAAAATAACAAAAGCAAATGTACGCTTACCACTGGTTGAAGCCACTGAAAACCTTAAAAATGCTATTAAAAAAGAACTGATAAACCTTGCTAAAAGTTAAACTTAAATTAAATTGAATACATCACCTAAAACAACCGTTATTTTAGCACATAATTTTTCTTTTCTAAATCCGTTAATAATGCGTACTTTTGCATCCTGTTTAAAATTTATGAATAAAGGACTTTACATACTACTTATCAGCATTTTGTTGATTTCATGCAGTGACTATCAGAAAACCTTAAAATCTGAGGATACAGCTGCTAAGTTTAAATTGGGAACCGAGTTGTTTGAGGCAGGTAAATATACCAAGGCTTATCGCTTGTTCAACCAGATTTTGCCTGCATATAGAGGTAAACCTCAAGCAGAGAAATTAACCTTTATGCATGCAATGTGCTCTTATCAATTAGAGGATTATTATATAGCTAGTTATCATTTTAACAAGTTTGTAAGTCTTTATCCAAATAGTGAAAAGAAAGAAGAAGCAGCATTTTTAGATGCTAAAGGCTATTATTATTTATCTCCTGTGTACTCTAAAGAGCAAAAGGAAACAGTTGAAGCCCTTGAAAAGTTACAGTTATTTGTTAACGTATATCCAACCTCACAGTATTTGGGGGAAGCGAATAAGTTGGTTAAAGAATTGGATTTTAAACTTGAAAAGAAAGCGTTTGAAATTGCCAAACAATACGATTTAATTAGTGATTATAAAGCTTCAATTAAATCATTCAATAATTTTCTTTTTGATTTCCCTGGTACATCATTGAGAAATGATGCGCTATTTTACAGGTTTGATGCCGCATATAATTTAGCAATAAATAGTATTGAGCAGCTTAAAGAAGATAGAATTAATACAGCAATAAGTTATTTTGACGCATTCAAAAAAGCATATCCTAATTCAGAATATATGGAGAATGCTAACGAAATGCAAAGTGAATTACAACAAGAATTAAACACATTTACTACTAAAAGTTAATCATTAAATTATGGTGGATTTAAAAAATACAAACGCACCTGTAAGTTCAGTAACTTACAACAGAAATGAAGTTGATGCTCCTACGGATAATATCTATGAGGCAATTTCTGTAATTGCAAAGCGCGCAGAACAAATCAATACAGATATAAGAAGAGAATTGATTGATAAGCTTGAAGAATTTGCAACTTACAACGATAGTTTAGAGGAAATTTTTGAAAACAAAGAGCAAATTGAAGTTTCTAAGTTTTACGAAAAATTACCAAAGCCACACGCATTAGCAGTAAAAGAGTGGTTAGATGATAAAATTTACCACAGAAATACTGAGGATCCTCAAGACTAAGGTTTTAAACCTATAACATGTCTATTCTAAAGGACAAAAATATTTTATTGGGCATTACTGCTGGTATTGCCGCATATAAATCTGCCAACTTGGTCAGGTTATTTATAAAAGCAGGCGCTAACGTCAAAGTAGTTATGACGCCTGCTTCTAAAGATTTTATTACACCACTCACACTTTCTACCTTATCTAAAAATCCTGTATTTTCATCATTTGTAGATGATGAAGATGATAATGCAATTTGGAACAACCATGTTGATTTAGGGCTTTGGGCAGATCTGTTTATCATTGCACCTGCCACAGCCAATACTATGGCTAAAATGGCAAATGGTGTTGGCGATAATATATTATTGGCAACTTATCTTTCGGCTAAATGTGCTGTATATTTTGCGCCAGCTATGGATTTGGACATGTATCGGCACGAGTCTACAAAAAAATCATTTGAAAAATTAATAGCCTTCGGAAATAAAATGATTCCTGCCGGAACAGGTGAATTGGCAAGTGGTTTAATAGGTGAGGGTAGAATGGCAGAACCAGAGGATATTGTTTCTTTTATTGAAAACGATATCTTAGATCAGTTACCCTTAAAAGGAAAAAAAGTGCTGATTACTGCTGGCCCAACTTATGAAGCCTTAGATCCTGTTCGGTTTATAGGAAACCATTCTAGCGGAAAAATGGGATTTGAAATTGCTAAGGCAGCTGCTAATCTTGGCGCTGAGGTTACATTGGTAACTGGTCCCACACATCAAAGTGCAAATCACAGTTTAATAGATGTTAAACCTGTTGTAAGTGCGGAAGAAATGTACAATGAAGTACACAAACATTTTAAAAATTCTGATATAGGCATACTTTCTGCAGCCGTTGCAGATTACAGACCAAAAAAAGTCGCTGATCAGAAAATAAAAAAGAAAGATATCACGTTTACTATTGAGTTAGAAAAAACTAAGGACATCTTAAAGTCACTGGGTGAAACTAAAACCAATCAATTTTTAGTTGGTTTTGCCTTAGAAACCAATGATGAATTAGAGAACGCCAAAGGCAAACTAAAATCTAAAAATCTAGATTTAATTGTGCTCAATTCGTTGCAAGATAAAGGTGCTGGTTTTGGTGGCTCAACAAATAAGGTTACATTTATAACAGCATCGAATGATGTTATAGAACACCAACTTAAATCTAAAGCAGAAGTAGCCAAGGATTTAATGCAACACATAACAAAACAATTACATGCGTAAGGTTATATTTTTACTGTCTTTATTAATAACAGCTGTTTCAGCTTCACAAGAACTGAATTGTACCGTTTCCGTCATTGCACAACAAACTGGTAATGAAAACAATGTTGTTTTTAAAACCCTAGAAAAACAATTGACAGAATTTATAAATAACACCAAATGGACAGAAAAACCGTTTGGACAACAAGAACGTATTAATTGCAGTATGGTAATTAATGTTTCGGGTTATGACAATGATAATTTTTCGGCAACGCTTCAGGTCTCATCATCACGTCCCGTTTTTAATTCAACGTATAGCTCACCTGTTTATAATTATAACGACAAGGATTTTAATTTTCAGTATATAGAATTTCAGAATTTGGTGTACAACCCTGTTCAGTTTGAATCTAATCTTGTATCTGTTTTAGCATTCCATGTCTATATGATTTTGGGGATAGATGCAGATACTTTTCAACTTAACGGAGGTACAGAACACTTTAAACAAGCACAAACTATAGCTAATTACTCCCAACAGCTAAATGGGCAAGGTTGGAAACTTGAAGATGGTTTGCAATCTCGTTTTGCTCTAATTGATAATATACTATCTCCAACGTTTAAAGAGTTTAGGTCAGCAATGTATAATTATCACATTAATGGTTTGGACTTAATGAGTAATGATCCTAAAAGAGCCAAGGCTCAGGTTATAGAGGCTTTTTCAGAACTGATAGGAATTCATAATAGAAGACCAAATTCATTTTTAATGCGTGTATTTTTCGATGCCAAATCAGACGAAATAATGGATGTTTTATCTGGTGGACCAACGGTTAATATAGCAAAGGCTGTTGATTTGTTAAATAGAATTGCGCCAATCCATTCCCAAAAATGGAGAAATATTAAGTTTTAGGATTTTCTTTCATAAATTTAGGTATTGTGATTCTGAACTCGTTTCAGAATCTTTAACTTTGTACCCATCAATTTTATAAACCTTGCTGAACTCACTTTACATAAAAAACTATGCGCTTATAGATGAACTGAATGTACAGTTCAACAATGGGTTGACTATAATTACAGGCGAAACAGGCGCAGGTAAGTCTATTTTGTTGGGAGGTTTATCCTTAGTTCTGGGCAAACGTGCAGATTTAAGTCAGATAAAAACTACGGATGAAAAATGTATTATCGAAGCCACTTTCGATGTTGCTAACTACAATCTAAAACCACTTTTTAAACGTTTGGATTTAGATTACGATGTACAGACCATAATCCGTCGCGAAATATTGCCTTCAGGAAAATCCCGTGCATTTATCAATGATACTCCAGTAACATTAGATAACCTGGTTGCGTTGAGCACCTATCTTATTGATATTCATTCGCAACACCAAACACAGCAATTAACCGATGATAATTATCAATTTAAGGTTATTGATGCGTTGGCAAATAACCACACTCAATTAGAATTGTTTTCTAATGCGTTACGCGAATTCAAAACCCATATCAAAGATTTAAAAACTTTAGAAGCTTCTAAAGCAGAAATGATTAAGGAATACGATTACAATCTGTTTTTATTGAATGAACTGGAGGATGCAAATATTGACAACATTAACATTGAGAATTTAGAATCGCAATACGAAGAATTAAGCAATGTTGAATTGATTGGTGAAAAATTAAGTAGTGCAAAAACAATTTTAGGTGCAGAGGAAATAGGAGTAACAGAGCAGTTATCCATCATAAAACAAGAATTATCTAAGCTGTCTAGTTTTGGTAAACCTTATGAAGTTTTAAAAGAACGTATTGAAAGTGTTGCGATTGAGTTAGATGATATTTCAACAGAAATAGATAATTTAGAAGATAATCTTTCAGCGGATCCACAAGAATTGCAGCAAATCAGTGATAAGCTTCAAACCGTTAACAATCTGTTTCAAAAACATTCTGTTTCAGAAATTGAAGACTTAATAGAAATAAGAACAGCTCTAAAAACAAAGGTTGAAACTACCGATAGTTTAGACGACACTATTTTAAGCAAGAAAAAGGAAATCGAAAAAGTTGAAACTAAATTAAATAGTTTAGCTTCAAAAATCCACACCAATAGAGAAAAAGTAATACCTGTATTTGTTTCAAAACTAGAAACTATTTTGAAGGATTTGGGAATGCCCAATGCAAAATTTAAAATTCAACTTGCAGAAACTGAAACCTATCACACCAATGGAAAGGATGAGTTGCAGTTTTTGTTCATGGCAAATAAAGGTTCAAATTTCAATGAGCTAAAAAAATCAGCTTCGGGAGGTGAGCTATCACGAATTATGTTAGCCATAAAGTCAATTCTGGCAGAATACATTCAATTACCATCCATAATGTTTGATGAAATAGACACAGGTGTTTCTGGTGAGATTTCAAATAAAATGGGTGAGATTATGAAGCAAATGAGTCAACGTATGCAAGTTTTTACAATTACGCATTTACCTCAAATTGCAGCCAAAGGTAATTCGCATTTCAAGGTATTTAAGAATGATATTGAAGATGTTACGGTTACCCAACTAAAGCGATTAGACGAAGAAGAACGTGTTGTTGAAATTGCCCAAATGCTGGGAGGTTTAGATGTTTCAGATTCTGCTATGGCACATGCCAAGCAATTGCTCAATTAGTGTATCATTTCTGCAAAAACAGAAATCCCATCATTTAATTTTAAATATTATCTTTGAATAGTAATCTAATAAACGATTAAACAACCAATAAATAAACAACTAAAGATGTCATACAATTTATTAAAAGGAAAAAAAGGAATCATATTTGGAGCTTTAGATGAAAATTCTATCGCATGGAAAACTGCTGAGCGCGTACATGAAGAAGGAGGTACTTTTGTATTGACCAATGCACCTGTTGCAATGAGAATGGGACAAATTAATGCTTTGGCAGAAAAGACAGGTTCCGAAATTATTCCCGCAGATGCAACTTCTGAAGAAGATTTACAAAACTTGGTAGAGAAATCCATGGAGATTTTAGGCGGTAAAATTGACTTTGTATTACATTCAATTGGCATGTCTATAAACGTTAGAAAGGGAAAACACTATACCGATCAAAATTATGCATGGACACAAAAAGGAACAGATGTTTCTGCAATGTCTTTCCATAAAACAATGCAAACACTTTATAAAGCAGATGCAATGAATGAATGGGGAAGTATTGTAGCTTTAACCTATATGGCTGCTCAGCGTGTATTTCCAGATTATAATGATATGGCAGACAATAAAGCCTATTTAGAAAGTATAGCACGTAGTTTTGGGTATTTCTTCGGTAGAGATAAAAAGGTGAGAGTAAATACTATTTCTCAATCACCAACACCAACAACAGCAGGTAGTGGAGTTAAAGGTTTTGACGGTTTTATTGCTTATGCAGAGAAAATGTCGCCACTTGGCAATGCTACAGCATTAGATTGTGCTAATTATACAGTGTCATTATTCAGTGATTTAACAAAACGTGTTACACTTCAAAACCTCTATAATGATGGAGGTTTTAGCAATATGGGAGTGAGTGATGCTGTGATGGATGCTTTTGTGGAGAATAGGTAAGGTTTTAAATAATTCATAATGAAACCGTTGTGCTTAATTGTACAACGGTTTTTTTATTTGTTCTAAAATTAAATAATCGATTAAAGGTATTTTAACGTTAATTCTCACATTTTATCGATTTATCCGTTCTACCTATTTATATTATGAATAATTAACATACATTTAATGAATTACTAACTTAAATTATATTTTTATGAAAAAAATTACATTTTTATTAACGTTCATGTTGGTAACAGGTTTGGCATGGTCTCAAGCACCATGTGGCCCTGGTCCTGACGGACAATATCCTGCAGGAACCATAACGGTGAATTCTGACGGAAGTTCGACTGTAATTAATACTTGTAACTATTCATCTGAATTTTCAGTAGTTGATGGTGTAGTTCCAGGTAATGATTATGAGGTGTCAATTACTCTTGATGGTGCTGATTTATATGTAACTGTCGAAAACTCAGCAGATGATTCTGTTATTGCTCATGGAGCAAGTCCATTTACTTTTACAGCACCTGCTGGTGTTACTGGTTTACATTTAAATTGGTCTGAAGATGATCAGTGTACATATGTAGCTAGTGGTTGTAGGGTAACTAGTATTCAAGACTTAACAGTTGCGGCAGATGCATGTATTGCACCTAGTGGCTTTGATTCATCTCCTGCAGCAATGTCAGCAGATTTATCTTGGACTAGTGGTGGAGGTACTACAGTAGATTTTAACGTTGAAGTTTATCTTAGTGGAGAGAGTGCAGCAAATGGTGATTCACCGGTTTTCGCTAATGCCAATGTAAGTGGAGAAATGGTGACAGCTACTGGTCTTAGTCCAGTTGTTGACTATGACGCTTATATTACAGCGAATTGTAGTGGTGCTACCGCTAATAGTGACCTTGTAGGTCCAGAGTCTTTTACAACCTTAGATGTGGCACCAGCAAATGATGACTTTGCCAATGCCATAGCAATTGCTTGTGGAGATACTGTTAATGGTGATACAACAAATGCAACGATAGACGAAGGTGATGCACCAGATGAAGCAACAGTGGAGGAAGATACTAGTGCAGATACAGACTCGCCCAATATCTGGTACAGTTTTATGGGAACGGGAGATATTGTAACACTATCAACTTGTGGAACTGAAAGTTTTGATACTGAAATATTTGTATTTACAGGAACTTCTGGTAACCTAACACTAATAGATGACGGTTACGATGAGTGTGGTAGCGGAGATGGCTATGCAGCTGAGACTTCATTTACATCTGTAAACGGAACGCAATATTGGGTTTCAATTGAAGGGTTCAATGTAGGTAATGTTGGAACATTTGGATTAGTTGTAACTTGCGAAGCGGCACCAACCTGTACAGCACCTACAATAGACAGTTCTACAATTGTAGAAAGCTGTAATCCAGATGGAACAGGAACATTTTCAGTAGATATTGTAGTTTCTGATGCAGGTGATGCAGGAACAGTTTTTGATGATGGAACTAATACATATCCAGTAGTAGCAGGAACTGTAACAGCAGGTCCTTATAACAGTGGTGATTCAGTGACAATTAATATTGATGCTACTGATGACGATTGTGATTCTGAATTGGGTACTTTTGAGTTTACTTGTCCACAACTTGGTGAAGGATGTGCAAACCCGTTAGCAGCAACTGTAGAAGCAGAATGCTCAACAGCGACACCAATTACAATAGATTTTTCTACTGCACCAGATATTGGGCCAGCAGGTAGTTGTGATACTACAACTGGTAATATTGGACAGTGGTTTGAGTTTACGGCTCCAGCTAGTGGAACAGTTACAATTAGCAATTCAGGTGCTAATAATGAATATGTGATTTTAGATGCCTGCGATGGCACAGAGGTTGTATGTGGATCAATGCCTGCTTCTGAGACAATTTCAGGTCTTACAGCATCTGCTGTTTATAAATTGGCTATCTGGAAAGATAGTTTCAATCCACTTACAACAGACGATTTCTGTATAGAGGCAGTAAACTGTACGGCACCAAATATAGACAGTGCTACGGAAGTTGAAGACACTTGTAACCCAGATGGTACAGGTACATTTAATGTAGAAATTGTGGTTTCTGATGCAGGTGATGCAGGTAGCGTTTTTGATGATGGCACTAATACTTACCCTGTAGTTGCAGGAACTGTAGTAGCAGGACCATATAACAGTGGTGATTCAGTAACAATTAGTATTGATGCTATTGATGACGTTTGTGATTCTGAATTAGGTACTTTTGAGTTTACTTGCCCTCAGCCAGCACCAGTAAACGATTTATTTGCAGATGCTATATCCATAGGATGTGGTGATGCAGTTATGGGTACCACAATAGCAGCAACTCAAGATGAATCTGATGCGCCTGGTGTAGCTACAGTAGAAGATGATACTTCTGCGGATAATGATTCACCATGGGTTTGGTATTCATTTACAGGTTCAGGAGCTTCTGAAGAGGTGACCTTATCCACTTGTGGTGTTGCTAATACAGATTTTGATACAGAATTATTTGTATATACAGGCTCGTCTGGATCTCTTACATTAATAGATGATGGTTATGATGAGTGTGGTACTGGTGCTGAAAATTATGCGGCAGAAACTACTTTTACTTCAGATGGTACAACAACTTATTATATTGCTGTAGGTGGATATGATTCAGATGATATTGGTAATTTTCAACTGACAGTTAGTTGTTTAAATTTATCTCTTACAGATTTAGATAATCCAGCGGCATTTACATATTTCCCTAACCCAGTGAAAAATACATTGAACTTAAACGCTCAAAATACTATTGAGAATGTAAGAATGTATAATATGTTAGGACAAGAAGTATTAAGAGCTACGCCTAACAACGTAGATAGTGAATTAGACTTGTCTAACTTACAAACAGGTACTTACTTTGTAAAAGTAACTATTGCTAGTGTGACAAAAACTATCAGAGTGATTAAGCAATAAGTCTTAGACTTTTAAATAGTTATTAAAAGCCACCCACTGGGTGGCTTTTCTTTTTTGGTTTAGCTACATTTGCATCTATGGATGGCTTACAGTTTTCATTTATTATTCCTGTTTATAACAGACCTGTGGAAATAAAAGAACTCTTAGAGAGTTTTTTAAATTTTGAAGGTGATGATGTGTTCGAAATTGTTATTGTAGAAGATGGCTCAACATTAACCTCAGAATCTGTAATAGAAAAGTTTAATAGCCAACTTAATATTTCCTACTATTTTAAGACAAACTCCGGTCCTGGAGATTCCAGAAATTATGGTATGCAGAAGGCGAGAGGTAATTATTATATAATTTTAGATTCAGATGTTGTTTTACCTCTAAATTATTTATCTGAAGTTAAAACATACTTACTCAAAAACTATGTAGATTGTTTCGGCGGACCAGATGCTGCACACCATTCATTTTCAAACTTACAGAAAGCTATAAATTTTGCGATGACATCCTTTATTACCACAGGAGGAATTAGAGGAGGTAAAGAACAGGTAGAAGATTTTCAACCTAGAAGTTTCAATATGGGTTTATCTAAAAAAGCTTTTTTAGCTTCAGGTGGTTTTGGTAAAATTCACCCTGGCGAAGACCCAGATTTATCACTGAGATTACATAAATTAGGTTTTAAAACAGCCCTCATAAAAAACGCTTTTGTGTATCATAAACGGCGAATTTCATGGTCAAAGTTTTATAAGCAGGTCAATAAATTTGGTTTGGTAAGGCCTATTTTAAATCAATGGCACCCTAAATCGAAAAGTTTAGTATATTGGTTCCCTACATTATTTATATTAGGATTATTGGTTTCAGGGCTTTTGTTTATTTTAGGTATAAAATTCCTTTTGTATATTTATTTTGGATATTTTGTTGTAGCTTTTGTACTAGCATTATATAGTAATAAAAATATAACTGTTGCAATTTTGGCCATTTTAGCAATACTTATTCAGTTTTGTGGTTATGGTTTGGGCTTTTTGAAGTCAACCGTTCAGTTGGAGGTTTTTAAAAGAAATCCAAAAGAAACCTTTCCGCAATTGTTCTTTAAATAAACTATGGAGATAAATTTCAAACCAAATATATCTAATTATCTCAAGCGTACTAATGTTAAACGCTTCATCATATTTTTTGTAATATCGTTCGTTTTTTTACTGATTTCAAAATTTTCAAATGATTATAAACAAACCATAATATTAAAGCCAAGTTTAGAAAATTTAGACGATGAAATAATATTAAAAGGCGCTGGCAACAAGACTATTGAGGTAAGGGTAGAAGCTAAGGGCTTTACCTTAGTGCCATTTATTTTTAACAATATAAAAACGTTGGAAATAGACACCCAAAAAAATGTAAAAGTAGCAGACTCGGTCTTTACCTTTGAAGTTGGAGAAAACAGAATTTTAATTGAAGAATTATTAGGCAATTCTTATAAAATTTTATCAATAAAGCCACAGACAATTTCAATACCCTATGAAAAGCTAGCTTCTAAATCTGTACCCATAGCTTTCAAAAAAAGAGTAAAATACGCATCTGGTTTTGATATAAACGGAAATTTTAAGCTAGGCATAGATAGTGTTAAAGCAGTTGGAGCCCTTTCTGATCTTAAGAAAATAGATAGTATTGCAACTGATACATTACAACTTGCAGATGTAAAGGAAGATATAAACGAGGTGTTAGAGCTTAACCTGTCTGCCTATAAAGAAGTTGATATTTTTCCTAAAACAGTTAAAGTCACTGCAAAGATCAATAGATTCACAGAAGGGAAAGTAGAAGTACCTATTTCGGTAATTAATCAACCTTCAGGAATAACCATAAATTATTTTCCTAAAACAGTAACAGTTACTTATTATGTAACTCTAGAGGACTATAAGACTATTGATCCCTCTAATTTCATTGTAGAGTGTGATTTTGCTAAAGTAAAAGAAAATCAGACATTTTTAATTCCTGAAGTAACAAAGCAACCCAAATCTGTAAAACGCGTGAATATAAAGCAAAAACGAATTGATTTTATAAAATTATAACATGGTTATTGTAGGACTGACGGGAGGCATAGGAAGTGGTAAAACCACAATCTCAAAACATTTTGAATCTTTTGGAATACCTATTTATAATGCAGACAAAGAAGCTAAAGCTTTGATGAAACGATCTAAGGTTATAAAAAGAAAATTAATAGAACTATTTGGCAAAGATACTTATAAAGAAGGTGATTTAAATAGGTCTTATTTGTCGTCAAGGATTTTTAGTGATCAAAATTTACTGAAAAAGATGAATGCTATTGTGCATCCTAAAGTAGCTTCGCATTTTAAACGTTGGGTAAAGAAGCAAAATTCACCTTATATCATAAAAGAAGCGGCTATTATTTTTGAAAACCAACTAGAGAATCAATACGATTATATTATAATAGTTATTGCTGATGAAAATTTAAGAATAGAACGCGTTACAAAGCGAGATGGTGCCTCAACGAAAAAGGTAAAATCAATTATGAAAAATCAGCTACCTGATTCTGAAAAAATAAAAAAAGCAGACTTTATAATTCAGAATAATGAGTTAAATACTGCAAAAAAACAAGCTGACGGAATTCATCAGAAAATTCTTCACAAAATTTCAGGCTAATTTTGTAACTTCTTTTGTTAACGTAAGGTTAAACCTAATTAGCACTAAATGTTAAAATGTTAAATTTGGGCGATGGGCAAAAAAAAGCTATTCATCTTATTAGTGGTGTTAATGAGTTTGTCACTCATAGGTATCATTTTTGTACAGTCATTTTTTATAAACAACAGTTTAGAAAATGAGGAAAAGAATTTTACTTTAAGTGTAACTAGAAGTCTAACCTTTGTATCTAAAGGTATTGAAAAGATAGAATTGAGAGATTATTACCAAAGAATTCAACCGTATGTTTCCAATAGAAATGTACCAGACTCTACACTAATACAACAGCTGTATGTTACTACCGAAGATGATATTGATGATAGAACCATAATTCATAGAAATACGGTTTTAGAAGAGCGTTTTAAAGTGCCATCCTTGTTCTTTGAAATTGATGCAGATAGTATCAGTGTTTCCACTCTTACTAATGAACGGGTAACAGACTTTTATAATAACCGAAATGTTGAAGGTAACTTAAGTCTTTCACCACAAAAAACGCTTATTGAATATTCCTCGTTACCTGAATTGAGAAAACAGTTATTTGAGACTACATTCAAAGATTTGCTTAAAGATAAACCCATATATAAAAGGGTTACCAAACAACAAGTTGAAAGATTGTTAGAAAAGGAATTGAGAGATGAAGGAGTGAATTTAGATTTTGAATTTGCTATTTATGATGATGATCTGGCCACAAAAATCCACACATTAAACTTTAAAAAAAATCCTCAGACAACAATTGGTATCCCAGTATTTTTAGATAATAACAATGAAAGCAGTTACAGTTTATATGTAGATTTTCCTGAGAGAAAAAAATATTTATTATCTTCCATTTTATGGATGATTGTATTGTCTATTGTGTTTACAGGAATTATAATCTTAGCATATTCTAGTGCAATTTATCAGTTGATAAAACAGCGACAGATATCCCAAATAAAAACGGATTTTATTAATAATATGACGCATGAGTTTAAGACACCAATTGCAACTATAAACTTGGCTTTAGACTCCATTAGAAACCCTAAAATAATTAATGACCAAGATAAGGTAAAGCGTTATTTGGGGATGATTAAAGATGAAAACAAAAGGATGCATGCGCAGGTAGAAAATGTATTGCGTATTTCTAAATTAGAAAAAAACGAACTCAATATCAGTAAAGAACGTCTAAAATTACACGACTTAATTGAAGACGCCATGACGCATGTAGAACTGATTGTTGAAGACAGAAAAGGTTATATAAAGCCACATTTAGAGGCAACAAAATCTTCTATTTTGGCTAATGAAACACATTTTACAAATGTCATTGTCAATATATTAGACAATGCCATTAAATATTCAGATGAGGCACCAAAAATAGATGTGTACACTGAAAACGTTGGAAACAGCATCATTTTAAAAATAGCGGATCAAGGTAGCGGAATGTCAAAACAAGTGGCAAAACGTGTCTTTGAGAAGTTTTACAGAGAACATACAGGCAATGTCCATAACGTAAAAGGACATGGCTTAGGTTTAGCATATGTTAAACGAATAATAGATGACCACCATGGTCATATATCAGTTGAAAGTGAAAAAGGAAAAGGCAGTACGTTTATAATTAAGCTGCCATTAATATCATAAAATCGAATTATGGAAGAGCAAAACAAAAAAATTCTTTTGGTAGAGGACGATCCAAACTTTGGAACCGTTTTAAAAGATTATTTAATGATGAACGATTACGATGTAGTCCATGCCAAAAATGGAATGGAAGGTTTTGAAAAGTTCAAAAAAGATGATTACGATCTTTGCATATTAGATGTAATGATGCCGTATAAAGATGGGTTTACATTGGCAAAGGAAATTCGTGAAAAAAACGAAGACGTACCAATTATTTTCTTAACTGCTAAAGCCATGAAAGAAGATGTGCTTAAAGGTTATAAGGTAGGTGCAGATGATTATCTAAATAAGCCTTTTGATAGTGAAGTACTATTAATGAAGATAAAAGCCATTATGCAGCGTAAGGCTACAGATTCCGTAGCAGATAGTAAACAGTTTGAATTTAAGATTGGCCGTTTTGACCTCAACTCTAAACTTCGTTTCTTAAAATTTGATGGAGGTGACCCAACAAAACTATCACCAAAAGAAAATGAACTATTGCGTTTATTGGCATTGCATGAAAACGATTTAATGCCAAGGGAATTGGCATTGACCAAAATATGGAGAGATGATAATTATTTTACCTCTCGTAGTATGGACGTTTATATAGCCAAATTGCGTAAGTATTTAAAACCAGATCCTGAAGTAGAGATTCTTAATATTCATGGAGAAGGTTTCCGTTTGGTGGTAAACGGTAATGAGGATAAATAATTTATTTTAAATATATATTTGAAAAAATCCAGCCTTTTGAGCTGGATTTTTTGTTTATAATTAAGGTTATATAACCTAAAAATTTATAATTACGTTTATGACTTGAGTGATCTAATGTTTTCTATATGTTGAAGAATGTTTTCAACATTTACTTCGTAATTAAACCATGTGATATCTGAATTTTTTCTAAACCAAGTTAACTGACGTTTTGCAAAGCGTCTCGTGTTTTTTTTAATTTCAGAAATAGCGAATTCCAAAGTGATATTACCTTCAAAATAGTCAAACAATTCTTTGTAGCCAACTGTGTTCAATGCATTTAAACTTTTATGTTTAAATAGTTGTTTTGCTTCTTCAATCAAACCGTTTTCTATCATAATATCAACACGTTGGTTAATTCGGTCATAAATAACTGAACGATCAGCCTCTAAACCAATGGTGATAGTTTGAAAATTTCTTTCTTTTTTAGGATTAGTTAAAAATGAAGAATAAGGCTGTTCTGAGCCAATACAAACTTCTAAAGCACGTATAACACGCTGAGGATTGTCTAAAGCAATTGAATTGTATGTAATTTCGTCCAAATTTTTTAATTGCTCTTGTAAAGTTTTTAGACCTTCGGTTTTTAAACGTTTGTTTAGCTCTGTTCTAACTTTAGAATCAATAGCAGGAAAGTAATCTAGCCCTTCAGTAACAGCTTTTACGTACAATCCAGAACCACCAACCATTATAACGTTACTGTGTTGAGTAAATAGCTCTTCTAATTTTAAAATGGATTCTCGCTCAAAATCACCAACATTGTAATTCTCTTTGATAGACTTATGCTGAATAAAATGGTGCTTAGCTACATTAAGCTCTTCTTTTGAAGGTACGGCTGTGCCAATCTTCATCTCCTTGTAAAACTGCCGAGAATCTGCAGAAATAATTTCAGTATTAAAATGTTTAGCTAGTTTTATACTAAGGTTTGTTTTGCCAATAGCTGTTGGACCTACAATGGATATGAGCGTATTAGTCATGATGCAATCTATATCCGCATTTATGGCAGAACTCTGCATTGTCTAAGTGTTTGCTAGCTAAACAATTGGAGCAGCTTTGAGTATTTAACGTCACTGTTTTTAATTGTTCGTGTACTTCGTCTGATAATTTCTTTTTGGCATCTGAATTACTTGCTTTAGTGTATTCTGCAGAAACAATACCTGTAGGTACTGCGATAATACCATAACCCATAATCATAATTATAGCTGCTATAAACTGACCTAATGAGGTTTGCGGTGCAATATCTCCAAACCCAACTGTTGTTAATGTTACTATACACCAATAAACACTTTTTGGTATATTGGTAAAGCCGTTTTCTTCACCTTCTACTAAATACATTATAGTGCCAAAGATTGTGGCTGCGATTAATACAGCAAACAGAAAGACTGAAATCTTTGCCCTACTAGCTTTTATTGCACTCGCGAGTTGATTAGATGCACCAAGATAACGTGCCAATTTTAAAATTCTAAATATTCGTAATAAACGAAGTGCACGCAAAGCAACCAAAGCATGTGTGCCTACAAAAATTAAGGATAAGTATTTTGGTATTGTTGAGAGTAAATCTATAATGCCATAAAAACTTGTTACATATTTTAAAGGCTTTTTAACAGTAATAATTCTTAAAATATATTCAAGGCTAAATAATAAGGTAATAACCCATTCAGAGATATTTAAAAAATTATGATACCTGTCATCAAAACTTTTAACACTTTCTAGCATAACTAAAATTATACTAGCAAGGATCGCTATAAGAAGAACAATATCAAATAATTTTCCTGCAGGTGTGTCTGCTTCATAAATAATTTCATGAAGTCTGGTTTTCCAAGTATGTTTGTTTTTGTGTTTCACGATTTTAAAAATACGAAAGAAAAACTATTTGGGCAGTTCTACTATTTTAAGTCTTTTGTTTCTTCGCATATAACTCTGAATGATATGTTGCGTATCTCGATTGTTTTCCATTGGAGTTATAAGTTTATTTAAAATAGACCTTTTGTTAATTTGAAGATTTAGGTTAAAAAAACCGAGGCCTTTAAAAACACCATTTTCAATTAAAAAAACACTTTTTTCGTCAATATCTCTACCTTTATCTATAATTACCATATCTTTATTTGAGTAGCTGTATTTGTCAATTAACAAATTTATGCGTTTGTTGTAATCTACAGCAGCTTCTTCCATAATACATGCTCCCAAACATTCTTTAACATCGTATTTAAAGCAGTTTGTTTCAGTATCATGTAAATTTGTTAGTTTTTGGCATAAATTATACTCATCCAAAACTTTAAACATAAAATGCTTTGCACTAGCTCTAGTACTAAAAGTAGTAATAGGTGTTTCTTTACCATTTGTATTATCAATTTTTAGTTTTATGTAGCCATTCTCGTCCGTATAGCTATATAATGCATGGGTAAATACGGTTCGTCTTAGAGCTCTATTAAAAATGGGCTTGTTCTTTTTTATTTCTTCGCTTTCCTTTAATAAAGCAGCTAATTCACTACCGGTTTTTTCGTAGGTTACCGTAGTTACTGTTTTCTGAATTTTCTTTGATTTTGAATTGGAATTTGTAAAATGTTGAATAATGCGTTTTCTAATATTATTGCTTTTTCCAATGTATATAATATTACCTTCAGCATTATGGATGTAATAGACACCAGTATCACTGGGTAATTCTTCAATAATCTCTTTGAGGTTAGGAGCGAGTTTTGATTTTTGTTCAATTTTAACAGCGTCTTTAATAATTGTTTTGTCACTGTCCTTATTCAAGAGCATTTTAAACAACTTAACGGTTGCTAGCGCATCTCCATTTGCTCTGTGCCTATCACTTATTGGTATACCTAAAGCACGTGCAAGCTTCCCTAAACTATAAGATTCCATATTGGGAATAAGTTGTTGGGATAACTCAACAGTACATAGTGTTTTACCTTTAAAGGGGAAACCTAACCTTTTAAACTCTGTTTTAAGAATTCGATAGTCAAAATCAGCGTTGTGAGCTACTATGATACAATCTTCGGTAATTTCAACAATACGTTTAGCTACTTCATAAAATTTAGGAGCATTTTTTAGCATATTAGAATTAATGCCAGTGAGGTTAACGACAAAAGGTTGAATTTCTCTTTCAGGATTAACCAATGAAATAAACTGATCTGTGACTTTATGACCATCAAACTGGTAAATCGCAATCTCCGTTATACCTTCTTCATTGTATTTACCACCTGTGGTTTCTATGTCTAGTATTGCGTAAATGCTATTATTTTTTTTTGTTTAGCGCTATAATCAAGAGTTAAATATTCTAACTTTGACTGTGAACTAATTATTATAATTTCTCTCGCCAAATATACTACTTCCTATTCTAACCATCGTACTTCCACAATCAATAGCGAGTTCGTAATCACCACTCATTCCCATTGAAACTGTTTTCATTTTGCAGTTGGAGGCTTCAATATCCTTTAAAGCCTCAAAAGTAAATTTTAAGAATTTAAACTCTTTTTCAACTTGTTTCATATCATCAGTAAATGTGGCCATTCCCATTACACCAACAATTTTAATATTGTTTAATTTTGAAAACTCCTCAGAATTTAGCAGAGCAGTAGCATCTTTAGCGGATATACCAAACTTACTGTCTTCTTCTGCAATTTTAATTTGAATTAAACAATCTATAACACGGTCGTAACCTTTTGCTCTTTTATTAATTTCCTTTAATAACTTTAAGCTATCAACACCATGTATGAGATTTACAAACTCAGCCATGTACTTTACTTTATTGCGTTGTACATGCCCAATCATGTGCCATTGAATATCTTTTGGCATTTCTTCATATTTATCAACCATTTCTTGGATTTTGTTTTCTCCAAAAATGCGCTGACCAGCGTTATAGGTTTCCATTAAATCACTTACAGGTTTGGTTTTTGAAACGGCAACCAAAGTGACATCTTTTGGTAAGGTAGATTTTATTTTATTTAAATTATCAGTAATATTCATTGAGAGATTATTCTTTTATTTAAGTAATTACAATGTCTGACTTCAAAATTCATAAATTGTCATTCCACTTCTCAATTTTGGAAGAATGTAAGTACTTTTTGGTGGCATTTTAAGTCCTTCGTCTGCAATTTGCTTCATTTGATTGACATTTGAAGGGCACATCCCAAAACCGACTTTATAATCACCACTATCTACACTTGTTTTAATAGTAACCATTTCATGTTGTCCATTAACATAAGAAATTCTGCGGTCATTACGCAAATCTTCTATGGCCAGAATAGGCTTCAGAATGGTTTTGTATAAAATTTGAGCATCGAGCTGATCTAAAGCGGTATTGAATTGGTAAATTGTTTTTCTAAGGTAAAGTGAATAAAACTCACCATCTAAATACATACTAAAATGATGTGATTTTGATGGATGATATGGTATTACACCTCTATTTTCAATACGGTAAAATTCATCTAGTTTAATTAAAAACTCCTCTTTGGTCAGTCCGTTTAAGTCTGTTATTAACCTATTGAACTCATGAATAACCAAGTCTGATTCTGGAATTAAATAAGACATGAAAAAATTATAAGATTCCGTACCGTTATGTTCAGGATTGCTTTCCTTTTCATCTTTATATAGCAGATAAGAAGATGCAGACCTGTGATGTCCATCTGCTATGTATATGGTTTCCATTTTTTTAAATTCATTTTGAATTTTTAAAATGGTAGCTTCATCATCTACTTTCCAAAGGTAATGTGTGTCACGATAGGTCATGGTAAACTCAAATTCGGCATAACCTTTTTGGGTTTCAGTTATTATTTTGTCAATGACCGTATTGTCGGGATATGTAAGCAAAACCGGTTCGGCATTAAAACCTACGGTTTTTAAATAGGTTTTAAAAGTTTGTTCTCTGCTTGCTATGGTGTCTTCGTGTTTCTTTATAACATCCTTTTCATAATCCTCTGCACTTGTTGCAGCGATAATACCATTAAATTCTTGGCCATATCGATTTACAATTTTATAGATATAAAGCGATGGTTTTTTATCTTGGACAAAAATACCATCTTCCTTAAATTCCAAGTACCTGTTTCTAACCAGTTTATAGCGTTCTTCACCCGAAACTTCTCTATCATATTTATAACCAGGGTTTACAATATGTAGAAAACTATAAGGGTTATAATCTAAACGAGAATCACGCTCGTTTTTAGTGTAACTCTGGTATGGACGAGCAGCAACGAGACCAACAACGGATCGTTTTGGTTTAACTGCTTTAAATGGGTTTATTTTAGCCATGGTTTTGGGTTTTCAATCACAGTTGTTTACAGGTTGTAAATAGCTACTATAATTGATTTACTAAGAAAACTGAGAAGCAACTTTTTCTGCTTTTCTGCTTTCAGAATAATCATAAAAACCTTCACCAGATTTAACTCCTAATTTTCCGGCTCTTATCATATTTACTAATAAGGGACATGGTGCATATTTTGGGTTTTTAAAGCCGTTATACATAACTTCTAAAATAGAAAGACAAACATCTAAACCAATAAAATCAGCTAGCTGAAGTGGTCCCATTGGGTGTGCCATACCTAATTTCATTACTGTATCTATCTCATTAACACCAGCAACGCCATTGTATAAAGTTTCAATAGATTCATTTAGCATTGGCATTAAAATTCGGTTTGCCACAAAACCAGGGTAATCATTGACCTCAGTTGGTACTTTGCCTAACTTTTTAGATAATTCCATAATAGTTTCAGTAACTGAATCGCTTGTATTATACCCTCTAATGATTTCTACCAATTTCATAATTGGTACCGGATTCATAAAGTGCATACCAATGACTTGTTTTGGTCTAGAGGTAACAGCTGCTATTTGTGTAATTGAGATTGAAGAGGTGTTTGTAGCTAAAATAGTATCCTCATTACAGGCTTCATCTAATTGCTTAAAAATTTTAAGTTTTAAATCTATGTTTTCTGTAGCAGCTTCTACAACAAGGTTTACGGATTTTACACCTTCTTTAATACTAGTAAAAGTCGTAATGTTATCTAAAGTTTCATTTTTATTAGTTTCAGAGATTTTCTCTTTTGAGACCATTCTGTCTAAATTTTTAGAAATGGTAGCAATCCCTTTTTCTAAGGAAGCTTCACTTATATCAATAAGTTGAACTTTAAATCCAGATTGGGCAAATGTATGAGCTATTCCGTTTCCCATTGTACCTGCACCTATTACTGCTATATTTTTCATAAAAAAATTAATTTTTGATCTTGCGAAAGCAAGAGTCTATTTTGTTATTGTTTAATTGTTACAGAGAGAAATTTCTAAATCGGTAGAAATTAAAACTGATTAATTATCATTGTTGCCACACGTAACGCTTCTGTACCATCATGCAAAGTTACAATTGGCTTGGTATTGTTATTAATGGCATCTGCAAAGGTTTCAAGTTCATCTAAAATGGCATTGTTGCTTTGTATTTCGGGATTATCAAAATATATTTGTTTTTTGATACCTTCAGCATTTTGAAGAATCATATCAAAATCACCAGGATTCTTAGGTGCATCCTTCATCTTAACGACTTCACATTTCTTTTCGAGAAAATCTACTGAGATATAAGCATCTTTTTGAAAGAAGCGTGTTTTACGCATATTTTTGAGCGAGATTCTACTAGCTGTTAAATTAGCTACACATCCATTTTTAAATTCAATACGAGCATTGGCAATATCTGGAGTTTCACTAACCACGGAAACACCACTTGCTGAAACGTGTTTTACAGGCGAATTGACTACGCTAAGTATAATATCAATATCATGAATCATTAAATCCAAAACCACAGGTACATCTGTACCACGAGGATTAAACTCAGCCAAACGATGTGTTTCTATAAACATTGGGCTTTCAATCTGATCTTTTGCACCAATAAAAGCTGGGTTAAATCGCTCTACATGGCCTACTTGACCTTTTACTCCATGTTCTGCAACTAGAGTTCTAATGGTCTCAGCTTCTTCAACTGTATTGGTAATTGGCTTTTCTATAAAGATATGCTTACCCTTTTTTATGGCCTGTTTGGCACAGTCGTAATGCGAAAGCGTGGGAGTGACAATATCCACTACATCTACTGCATCAATCAAATCGTCAATAGAGTCAAAATAAGTGTACCCAAATTCTTCAACTACACGTTTAGCATTTTTTTGGTCTGCATCATAGAAACCTACAAGCTCGTATTTGTTAGATTGGTTAAGAAGTCTAAGATGAATTTTACCAAGGTGGCCAGCACCAAGAACTCCAGCTTTTAGCATGTTTTTTCGTTTTTCACAAAAATAGTGGATTTGAA
>CAJXVG010000024.1 GCA_913061495.1 uncultured Winogradskyella sp. | reverse complement strand
TCTACACGTAAGGAGTCGTCGGCAGCGTCAGATGTGTATAAGAGACAGTAGTTAAGGTAACAAAATATAAAAATAGTCGTCTAGTTAATAAGAAACTATCAATCAATCAAAAAATCAATCAAAAATGAAGCATTTTCTTTTAATGCTTATTATGGTCTCATCAACCATATTAAGTGCACAGCCCCAATCCCATTCAGATATTAAAAACGGTTCTCTTTCAGGACGTGTTATAGATGCTGAACTCAATGAACCCTTACCTTATGTAAACGTCATTATTAAAGACGTTGCAAACAACATCATTACAGGTAGTATTACCAATGCTGATGGTACTTTTAAAATAGACAAAATTCCGGAAGGCAATGTAAAAGTTGAAATTAAATTTATCGGTTACAAAACTGTTTTGAAAGAAATAAACATTGGCAAAAATGGCTATGACATAAATATTGGCGATATTATGTTAGAAGAAAGTGCCGAGTCTTTAGACGAAGTTACTGTTGTGGCAGAAACCTCAACCATTCAACAAAAGATAGACCGAAAGGTCATAAATGTTGGTAAAGATTTAATGACTTCTGGTCCTACGGCTTCAGATATAATGAACAACATTCCGTCTGTAAACATAGACCAACAAACTGGAGATATTTCATTACGTGGTAACCAGAATGTGCAAGTAATGGTAGATGGAAAATTATCGAACATCCCAGCCGCACAACTTTTAAAACAGTTGCCTTCAAACTCTATTAAACAAATTGAATTAATCACAAACCCTTCAGCAAAATACAATCCTGAAGGCATGAGTGGCATCATCAATATCATTCTACATAAAAATGTGAATATTGGCTTTAATGGTAATGCCAACGTTGGCTTAAGCTACCAAATAAGACCAAAATTCAACAGTTCTATCGATGCTAATTACCGTAACGGAAAATTAAATTTTTATGGGAGTTATGGCAATAGCTTTTCTGATAACGTAAATAACGGAATTGTAACACAAGAACAATCTGGACTACTACAAGAGTTAGATATTTTAAATGAGAATAACAGTCATTTGTTTAAAGCAGGTATTGACTATTATCTAAACGATAAAAACACACTGTCTTTTTTTACCAATCAAAACTTATATGATGGAAACGCGCTAGTAAATACAGCAGTAATTTCTACCAGCAATAACACTACTAATACTCAGTTACAATCTATAATTGGCGAAAGTGAAAATGACAGTCAGCAATACAACTTTAATTATAAATTTGAATTTGACGAAGACCACAACATTGAGCTAGAAGCAGACCATAACCTATACGAAGGAAATTCAAACACCTCAAACTTATTTGATGGGAATGTTGTGCGTCCTAATTTTGAAGAAATAACCGCTGTTGAGCGTACTAACACCACTCTTAATTTAGACTATGTTAATCCACTAACCGAAAAATCTAAATTAGAAGTAGGTTTACAAGCCAGACTGTTTGATAACATAATTAACTACAACTCTGATGCTAGAGTCAGAGATATAAACGGAAATTACATACCCACACAAACTTCTTTTGATTATACAAGAGACATCTATTCTGCTTATGCCAGCTATGGTTTAACATTAGAAAAATGGTCCTATCAGTTAGGTTTAAGAGCTGAGATGGTAGATGTTAATGCGCTTGCCATAGATACAGATTTAACCAATAATACAGCAACAGATTTCCCTTTTGAAAATGATTATTTTCAACTCTATCCTTCAGCATTTGTGACTTATAGCGCTTCTGATAAAAACTCATATCAATTTAGTTTTAGTCGTCGTGTAGATCGTCCTGGAATAGGTCAAATCAATCCAATTCCAGAATTTAATACCGCATTGTTATCTCAATTTGGCAACCCTGAATTAACTCCACAATTCACAAATTCGTTTGAAACCAATTATACCAGAAATCTAGAAAAAGGCAGTATAACTGCTGGTGTTTTTTATAGGTTGATACAAGATGAAATTAATCAGGTTGTCATTGTAGACCGTTCAGATTTATCATCTGGTAGAGTAATTTTAACGCATGGTAATTTTGATACTACTAATGCCTATGGACTTGAACTATCTAGCAATTACAGACCTACAAAATGGTGGAGCTTTAATGCCAGTTTTGATCTTTACAACCAAAAACAGAAAGGTATAGCAGAGTCTATTGATCCTACAATTGTAAATCCTGTAGAAAGCGATATTAATCTAAACACCATAGAAGTAGACAACCTGGTTTACAACTTTAGAGTTTTTAATAATTTTAAGGTTACCAAAAATTTGTCCCTATCTGCTTTTGGGCTATACAGAGGAAAAGAAACTGGATTGAATTTTGAAGTTGATCCTATTTATTTTGTGAATTTAGGACTGCGCTATAATTTCTTGGAAGACAACAGAGCAACATTTAGCCTTAACTTTAATAATGTTTTTGATACGCAAGAAATCCAAGTATTAAGCGAACGGCCTTTTGTGCAACATGTAAATTTTGAAGGTGAGTTTAAAACCATTTATGCTGGCCTTTCTTACCGCTTTGGTGGTGGAAAATACAGAGCAAAATCCCGAAAACAAAGAGATGATAACGTAAAAGATGGTGGTGGATTTATGTAAAAAAATATTTAATAGTTAGCAGAAATAGTTGATGGTTAGTATTAATGTTTAACTATTAAATGAGAAAACCCGAAACGCAATCGTTCGGGTTTTTGTTAAAGTTTATGTTAAAACTATTATCCCATGAAATAAAACTGAAGTTTTCACGTCTTTATGGGCGAGATAAGTTTTTAAGTAATAATTGTTATAAAATTAATTTTTATAATAGTGTTAGTTAAAGTTGGTTAATAGCTGAAAAAGCCCAAACTATATGTTTGGGCTTTTTTTTATTGTAAGGTTTTGATTTAATGGTGTAAGTAGTGGCATGATTAAGAACTAATTCAGCAAATATAAACCGAATAGAAAATCCTCGTGGATTTTAGTAAGCAAGCTCGTACCAAGCAATAAATTTTATATGTGGTTGGCAACTGGCTTTACTCAATTTTAATATCATATTTATTTAATAATCCTACGAGACCTTCAAGGGAAAATTTTGCTTTGGCTATATTGTTCCGTTCAGGATCAATATTGTAATTTTTAGCTGTAAGAAAATTCACCTCTTTAAGATTAGTGTTACTAAAAGTAGTATTGCTCAAATCTGCATTTTTGAATACGGAATTTATTAAATCACATTCAGAAAAATCTGCATCCTTAACAGAGGAATTAATAAAAGGAGTTTTATGTAATTTTTTTCTCGTAAAAGAGCAACTATCTAAAATACAGCTATCAAATTTTAATGAAAAGAGAAAATCATTACAACTACTAAAATTCACTCCTAATAATTTAGATTCTTTAAATGTGATGTTGTCCAATTGACAATGGTTGAATTTTGCCATAGTGAGATTACAGCCTGTAAAAACACAATTTGTAAATACACTTGAAACAAATAATCCGTTTGAAAAATCACAATTTGTGAAATTGCAGGAATCGAATTCTCTGTTTTTTGTTTCTTTTTCAGAGTAAACTATCTTATTAAAAGATTTATTGTAATGTGTAAGTACTTCCATTTTTTAATAGAGTATTTTGGTTTTTCAGCTTTTTGTCAACCTTATTTTATCTGCACTTTTTAAAAAACGTAAAAATTTATTAAAAATCTAACCACAGGAAGTGATTATAAGATTTTAATCATTTTACATACATACAACTATTAATAATTTATGAGATTCCTGTTTCCGAAGGGGTTGCTACCACTTAATAATTACACTTCCCCAAGTAAAGCCACTACCAAACGCTGCCAACACAACTGTATCACCTTCTTTTACTTTGCCTTCTTCCCAAGCTTCTGTTAAGGCAATTGGTATAGAAGCCGCAGTGGTATTACCGTAGCGCATAATATTGTTATACACTTGGTCATCAGATAATTCAAACTTCTTTTGTATAAATTGTGCTATTCTCAAATTGGCTTGGTGCGGAATAAGCATATCAATATCTTCTTTTTTCAACTTATTTGTCATTAGACCTTCCATAATAACCTCACTAAATCGAACTACAGCATTTTTGAATACAAATTGGCCGTTCATGTGCGGAAAATAACTCTCGTCGTCCTTATCATCATCTTCCAAAATATCCGTTACCCAACGTGTTCCCATTCCTGGTGCCTTTACAACCAATTCTTCAGCATGCTCTCCTTGGCTATGTAAGTGTGTTGATAATATACCTTTAGAGGTGTCTTCTTCCCTAGTTAAAACTGCAGCTCCTGCTCCATCTCCAAAAATCACAGAGACTCCTCTCCCTCTTGTGGTCTTGTCCAAACCGTGGGAATGTAATTCGCTACCAATAACAAGTACATTTTTGTACATACCTGTTTTAATAAAATTGTCTGCCACAGAAAGTGCATACACAAAACCAGAGCATTGGTTACGCACATCTAAAGCTCCAACGGTTTTAATATCTAACGCGTGCTGTACTTGCACACCTGGACCAGGGAAATACATATCTGGACTCAAAGTTGCAAAAATGATAAAATCAATCTCATCCTTATCAATACCTGCGCGCTCAATAGCAACTTTTGCTGCTTTTACTCCCATGGTTGCCGTGGTGTCACCATCACCTTCTTTAACCCAACGACGTTCTTTTATGCCTGTGCGTTCCTGTATCCACTCATCACTAGTTTCCATCAGTTTTGATAGATCATTATTAGTTACTACATTTTCAGGAACATACTTTCCTAAACCTATTATTTTTGAATTGTACATAGTTATTATTTAGACTTACAAATTTAAGCATTAAAGCGCTAAACTAACATCTATTCGTTATGCGTGCATAACAGTCAATAATTATGTCATCTTGTCACAAATCATCAGTTGGTATTTTATTTGACAAGTAGATATTCAGATAAATAAATTAAAGTTTAAGCAGTTTCCCATTTTCATGGGAATATTTAATAAAATTAAATTATGGCAAAAGGAAACATTAATGTATCAGTAGAAAACATTTTTCCTCTGATAAAAAAATTCTTGTACAGCGATCACGAAATTTTTTTACGTGAGTTAATCAGTAATGCAACTGATGCAACCCTCAAATTAAAACACCTAACGAGCATTGGTGAAGCTTCAGTTGAATATGGTAACCCTAAGATCGAAGTTAAGATTGACAAGGAAGAAAAAAAACTTCATATTATTGACCAAGGAGTGGGTATGACCGCTGAAGAGGTTGAAAAATACATAAACCAAATTGCATTTTCTGGAGCTGAAGAATTTTTAGATAAGTATAAAGATTCTGCTAAAGATTCAGGTATAATTGGTCACTTTGGACTAGGATTTTATTCTGCATTCATGGTTGCAGAAAAAGTTGAAATTATTACCAAATCTTACAAAGATGAACCAGCTGCCCATTGGGTTTGTGATGGATCTCCGGAATTCACACTTGAAAAAGCAGATAAAACTGAGCGAGGAACAGAAATCATTCTTCATATAGCAGAGGATTCAACTGAGTTTTTAGAAGAAAGTAAAATCCGTGAATTGTTGATGAAGTACAACAAATTTATGCCTATTCCAATTAAATTTGGAACTAAGGAAGTAAACGATCCAGATTTTACACCAAAGACAACTAAAGATGAGGATGGCAAGGAAACAACCGAACCTCACAAACAAATTACTGTTGATGATATCATCAATAACCCAGATCCTGCTTGGACTAAACAACCAACTGAATTAGAGGATGAAGACTATAAGAATTTTTACAGAGAACTGTACCCAATGCAGTTTGAAGAACCTTTATTCCATATTCATTTAAATGTTGATTACCCATTCAATTTAACGGGAATTTTATATTTCCCTAAAATGACCAATGACCTCAACATTCAGAAAGATAAAATTCAACTTTACCAAAACCAGGTATTTGTAACAGATAACGTTGAAGGTATCGTTCCTGAATTCTTAACAATGCTTCGTGGTGTTATTGATTCACCAGATATTCCATTGAATGTCTCACGTTCTTATTTGCAAGCAGATGGTGCTGTTAAAAAGATTTCATCTTACATTACTCGTAAAGTAGCAGATAAATTAAAGTCTTTATTTAATAACGACCGTGAAGATTTTGAAAATAAATGGGACGACATTAAAGTTGTGATTGAATACGGAATGTTGTCTGAAGATAAGTTTTTTGAAAAAGCGGAAGCATTTGCATTGTACCCAACTGTAGACGGTAAATATTACACGTTTGAGGAATTAACAAATGCCATAAAGGCAAAGCAGACGGATAAGGATGATAAAATGGTTATTCTTTACGCATCAAATAAAGATGAACAACATTCTTACATAGAAGCAGCAAAAGCTAAAGGCTATGAAGTGTTAATGTTAGACTCTCCTATTGTTTCGCACTTAATCCAGAAGTTAGAAACCACAAAAGAGAATATTTCTTTTGCACGTGTAGATGGTGATCACATAGATAA
Source organism: uncultured Winogradskyella sp. (assembly GCA_913061495.1). Classification (GTDB taxonomy): domain Bacteria; phylum Bacteroidota; class Bacteroidia; order Flavobacteriales; family Flavobacteriaceae; genus Winogradskyella. The sequence continues at coordinate 18,743 of CAJXVG010000024.1, read as the reverse complement.
TCTTATTAAAAAAGAAGAAAATGCTATTTCAAAACTGTCTGACGAAGAGAAAACAAAGTTAGATGAGCTTTTAAAAGAAGTTGTGCCTTCTGAAAAATTTATGGTTCAATTAGAAGCTATGGATAGCAATGCTTCTCCGTTCATTATTACGCAACCAGAATTTATGCGTAGAATGAAAGAAATGCAAGCTACAGGTGGTGGAGGCGGTATGTTTGGTATGGGCAATATGCCAGAAATGTATAACTTAATCGTTAACACAAATTCTGAATTGGTAGGAGAAATATTGAATACTAAGACTAAAAAGAAGCAAGAGCGTTTAATAACACAAAGTTTAGATTTGGCACGTTTATCACAAGGTTTGTTAAAAGGTGAAGAACTGACAAACTTTATTAAACGTAGTTATGATATGATTAAGTAGTTTGAAATAATATTATCATTTAACCTACACATTATTGAATAAAAAAAAGACCATCTTTTGATGGTCTTTTTTCAATTTGTAAGCGGTTATATATTAATTCAATACTAATTTGTGAGAAGAGCTTCCGCTTTCCGTATTAATATTTATAACATATACACCAGAGGCCATTCCTGTAATATCCATATTGTTTACTCCATTAGCAATAGTCAATTTTTTAACCAACTTGCCTGTCATAGAAACAATCTGAACATTTACTCGACCTGTAATAGTATCATCAATAATGATATCAAACTTTCCTTTCGTTGGGTTTGGATATATGCTCAATACTGAATCTGAGTTAAAGCTATCTACTGACAACAAAACATCCTGTGATTCAAAAGCTCCAATATCCCTTGCATCACCAAAAACAAATTGGCCAATTTGATCAGGGTATATATCCGAAGGATCACCTGCATCGTAAGCAGGAGAACCTGACATCAATTGATGCGTTAATGTAGAACCACCATTATCTGCCAGAGGCCCTAACATTGGGTCAACTTCTTCAATATCATTGGACTGTGCAGGGAAAACGCTCAAATCATCCGTACCAATTAAATTATAGTCGCTAGATGTAAAAGTACCTGACACGTCTGCTCCACTAGGTGCAGTGTTAAGCGCAACAATTGTGTTCTCTAAATTAACGTCGTTCACCGCATCAATACCTCCACCATTAACAGTAGCCGTATTTTGCGCCACTGTTACAGCTTCAAGTTCTAGTACAGCTCCGTTATTTGTTAATCCTCCTCCAGAAACTGAAGCTGAATTACCAGAAATTGTACTTACAAAAACCGTAGTAAGCGCACCCGTATTGTTATAGATTCCACCACCTTCAGCAGCAGAGTTGTTATCTATTGTTGAAAAGCTAACGTTCAAATCAATACTATTTTGATTCCAAAGTCCACCACCTTCATTAGCGGCAGAGTTTCCTGTAATGGTACTTGTAGCAATTGTTACTGAACCTGATGATCCTGTAATGTGCATTCCTCCACCATTACCAGGATTTGGTGCACCTGCAGAACCATTAACATCGTTGTTTGACATTACCGAATCTACAAAGGCCAAGTCTCCATTAACCAACTCAATAGCACCACCAGCTCTGTTAGCTGCATTACCATCAAATGTTGCATCGTAAACTCCGATTATACCATCTAGACTCAATAAACCACCACCAGAACCGGATAAACCAGTTGCAGAATTATTATTCACAATACAACCATTTACAAGTCCTACGTCTCCACCATTGTTGAAGACTCCACCACCACCGTTGTCAGCAGCGTCACCTGAAGCGGTATTTCCAATAATATCAACATTTTCTAAAGCCATTATTCCAGAACCATTCCATAAACCACCACCTTCAGTAGCAGCTGTATTTCCGTTTACTGTTCCTCCTGTTATAAGAATTGAACTATCACCACTAACATGAAGTCCTCCACCATTTCCTGGTGCTCCCATTCCAGTAACAACACCTGTGTCATTTGAATTAAGATTAACATCTATAAGTGTCACAGGCCCACTTCCATTGGTTTCTATTCCTCCTCCTGCACGGTTAGAAGTATTATCTAAAATATCTATGTCATTTGCAATGAGTGTACCTGCAGCATTAAGTATTCCTCCGCCTGTAGATTGTGCACCATCTGCAACGTTATTTGCAATCATTGTTGAGGAGCCAGAAAGGTTAACAGTACCACCTTCGTTGTAGATACCTCCACCACCTGCTCCACCAGGCACATCTTCATCATTTCCTGAAGCAGTGTTTCCATCAACTGTATGATCAATAATTGTCATTATTCCAGACCCATTCCATAGTCCGCCACCTTCATTAGTTGCAGTGTTGTTGTTTGTCATTCCTCCTGTTATAAACGAATCTCCTGGTCCAGTAATATGAAGTCCACCACCATTTCCTGGCGATCCTCCGGTACTGTTACCATTGAGATTTACATTATTAAAAGTCAGAACACTATCTTCAATTGAGTTTTCTTCAACACCACCACCTGCTCTTATTGATGTGTTGGCAGTTATTTCTGAATCTGAAACTGTCAATGTTCCCATATTATTTAGGATTCCACCACCAGAACCAGCAGCTCCATCAGCTACATTGTTACTTATGGTTGTTCCATTTTGAACAACTAATACTCCTCCGTTATTGAAAATACCAGCACCACCATCATCAGCAGCTGGACCATTAGCTATATTACCATCAATAGTAACTCCATCAACAGTCATTGTACCTGAACTGTTCCATAACCCACCTCCTTCTCTAGAAGCCACGTTTGAATTTACTGTTCCTCCTGTAATATCAGCATTCGCTGAACCTGAGATATGTAATCCACCTCCATTTCCTGGATTTGGAGCTGTACCACCTGCATTATTATTATTAAGAGTTGTCCCTGACATAACCAAAGATCCATCAATGGCTTCAATTCCACCACCTGCTCTACTAGCTTCGTTATCTGTTAGGGTTGCATCTGTTATTGTTACAGTTCCTGCAGTGCTAAAAATTCCACCACCAGAACCTGAAGTTCCCATAGCCGTATTGCCAGTTATCATTGTTCCATTTTGAACCATAAGCGTTCCTCCATTATTAAAGATTCCGCCACCTCCATCATCGCTGGCTGCACCTTGTGCATCATTTCCGTTTATAGTTGTACCATCAACAGTCATGGTTCCTGTACTATTCCACAATGCACCACCTTCTCTGGCAGCAAGATTATCGTTCATTGTACCTCCGGTTATTGTGGCACTTGCAGTTCCACTAATATGAAGTGCACCACCATTTCCTGGTGCTGCAACTGCCGGAGCCACACCTGCATTATTATCACTGATATTATAATTTCCAGAAATAGAAATTGAACCATCAATAACTTCTACAGCTCCTCCTGCTCTATTTGCTCTGTTAAAAGCAATTACAGCTCCTGATATTGTTACTGAACCATCAGTACTAAATATTGCACCACCAGAGCCTGAAGCTCCATCGGCAACATTATTAGATATAGTGGCTGCGTTACCAACAATTAGAGTACCTCCATTATTAAATATAGCTCCACCACCATCGGTAGCATCATCACCAGAAGCAATGTTACCATCCATAAAGCTCAAACTTACATCCATGGTTCCCATATTATTCCAAAGTCCACCACCTTCTTGCGCTGCAAAATTATTTGATATAGTAGAAAAATCTGCTATTGTTGCACTTGTAGTGCCTGACAAATGAACTCCACCACCATTTCCTGGGTTTGGTGTAATTGTATTGCCTAAACTAATGTCAACACCTGCAGAATTCCCTGTTAATGTCACACCATTTAAAATTAAAGTTCCATTTGAACTATCTTCAATTGCTCCACCAGCTCTACTTGCATAGTTTCCTGTTATACTTAAACCATTAGCTAAATTTAGCTCTCCTGTACTTGTATCAGTACTATTATTAAATATAGCACCTCCACGTCCGCCTGGTGTTGCTCCCATAGCCATGTTTTCTGTTAAGGTTGTTGCAGCATTTACATTTAGGGTTCCTCCATTATTGAAAAGTCCACCACCACCAGTAGCATCGCCATTGGCTGTGTTACCTGTGATTGTTGTTCCATTAATAGACATTGAACCTACACTGTTCCAAAGTCCACCACCTTCAAAAGCAGTATTATCGGTAACAGCTCCTCCATTATAAACCACATCGCCCATTCCTGAGATATGTAACCCACCACCATTTCCTGGGGCTGGTCCGTTTACCGTGTTTCCACTTAAAGTAACGTTATTGAATGTGTATGTTTCACCTGATGCTGAATTTATTTCAATTCCACCACCAGCTCTGTTTGCTGTATTATTTTCAATTGTCAATCCATCAACATTTAAGGTTCCTGGAGTTAATGAAAAGATTCCTCCTCCAGAACCTAAAGTACCAGATGCTGTATTGTTTGTTATAGTTGTAGTGGATGTTACAGTTAAAACACCTCCATTATTGAAGATTCCTCCACCTCCATCATCTCCACCAGCACCTTGCGCATCGTTACCATTGATAGTTGTTCCGTCAACAGTCATTGCGCCAGAACCATTCCATAGTCCTCCGCCTTCGAGAGTAGCAGTATTCCCATTAACAGTTCCACCTGTTATAGTTGAATTACCTGGTCCAGTCATATGGAGTCCACCTCCATTTCCTGGTGCTGATCCTGCAGAGTTATTATTTAGATTCACATTGGTTAAAGTAATAGATCCTATAGAGCCTTCAATTGTGTTATCCTCAATACCTCCTCCTGCTCTATTAGCTGAATTACCTGTGATTATAGACTCTAAAACTGTTACATTTCCTCCAGCAACATTTTGAATTCCTCCACCAGAACCAGATGTTCCGCCAGCGATATTGTTAACAATATTGGTTCCGCTGTTTACCGTTAAAGAACCTCCATTATTAAAGATTCCTCCGCCACCATTATCAGCAGCATCACCAAAAGCTTTATTATTGTCTATAAATGTATTTTCATAGAAAACGCCACCTTGAACAGTCATAGTTCCTTGGTTATTCCAAAGTCCTCCACCTTCTGAGGCAGCTTCATTTAAAAATACTATACCACTAATTGTAACAACTGCAGAATTTCCAGTAATATGAACTCCACCACCATTACCTGGGTTTGGTGCCCCTCCAGTAGCGATTCCGTTTACATCATTTGAAATAAGTGAAACATCTATTAAATTAGCTGTACCATCAATTATCTCAATACCACCACCTGCTCTATTAGCTCCATTAGATGAAAGAAAAATAGTATTAGTATTTAATGTTCCTCCTGTACTTAAAATTGCACCTCCAGAGCCTGAAACCCCTGTTGCAATATTACTATATATATCTGCAAAAGCTTCAATATTCATAGTTCCTCCGTCATTATATAAAGCACCACCTCCTTGTTCGGCAAGGTCACCTGTAGCTTCATTTTCATTTAATTGCGTGTCACTACCAGTAATAGTCATTGTTCCAGAACCGTTCCAAAGACCACCGCCTTCTACAGCAGTATTTCTTTCCGCAAGGACATTGGTAAATGTTGAGTCTCCTCCACCACTTATGTGATAAGCGCCTCCATTACCTGGTGCATCACCCGCTCCCGTAGCCACGTTATCTCTAAAAGTGACATTGGCAAATGTGTACAGTTCACCTGGATTTGATGCGATTTCAATTCCACCACCTGCTCTATTTGCTGTATTACCAGAAATGGTCATACCATCAAGATTGAGAGTTCCTGGAGATAAGCTGAATATTCCACCTCCAGATCCCGCTGTACCAGAAGCTGTATTATTACTAACGGTAGCATCATTTTGTACAATTAAAGTACCTCCGTTGTTGAAGATACCTCCACCACCATCGTCTCCTTCTGCACCTTGCGCATCGTTTCCGTCAATCATTGTTCCGTCAACAGTCATCGTTCCAGAGCCATTCCATAATCCGCCACCTTCTTTCGCAGCTATATTTCCATTAACAGTTCCACCTGTGATACTAACCTCACCAGCTCCTGTAATGTGCAATCCACCTCCATTTCCTGGAGCAGCAGTTGCATCTGGTGCTACACCAGCATTATTGTTATCTAAGTTTACATTATTAAGTGTAACTGCCAAACCAGCACCAGAATTGTCTTCAATTCCACCACCAGCTCTATTTGCTATATTGTTTGATATTTCCGAGTTATTAACAAAAAGGACTCCTCCTACATCGTTAGAAATTCCACCACCTGAGGCAGCTGGTGAACCAGAATTAGTAGCTCTGTTATCAGTAATAAAACAGTTATTTACAGTAACGGTAGCATTTGTTAAATAAATACCAGCTCCGTTTCTACATTGACCTCCTGTAATTGTTAAATTGTTAAACTCAACTGTTCCTCCAATTACTCTAAATACTCTATTGTTGCGATCAACATCTATAGTGACCGTGCTTCCGGAAGGTCCAGTAATGGTCAATGTTTTGTCAATTTCTATTTGGTCAGTTAAAGTGACTGTTTCTACAGCAGCATCAAAAGTAATGGTTCCACCTGCTGGTGTGTCTGCGATTTCTTGTCGCAATGTTCCGTCTGATCCGTCATCTGCCTCACTGGTCACAACCTGGGCAAATGTATTGGTCGTAATAAATAATGTCACTGCAATTGCAATGACAAGGGTAATTTTGTTTTTCATTTGATATAGTTTTAAGTTAAACGTTAGGTTATTACGTCTATTTGGGGAAGACACTTATGCTTACGTAAATTTGAAAACTACGGTTTTACAAAAATTTGCATTTAACACTCTTTTAACATAAAAAATTTATCATAACAGCAATAAAAAAAGCTTTACTTTATCAAATTGTTAACAAATGATTATTTTTTTTGAGAAAATGAATTTTCATTGGTGTTCATTTTTTTTGCTATTAATAAAAATTCAAATTACCTTTTGACCAAGCAAAATCTAGCATGAACGAGAAGCTAATATCAAAGAAAAAACCAGCCTATCCCATAAGTAATTTACTTTCGAACTATCTTTCTGAACAAGGTCGAAATATTAAAATTCCAATTTTTTATGATGATTTATTACGTTTTCAAGGAGCTATAGAAATTTTTGATGCAGAGGGAAAAGATACGCTCTGGATAAGCACATATTACGCTGAGCACGAACGTGATGAAATTGAATACAGCTTAAAACAAATGTATTCCATACTTCATTCCGATGGTAGTGACAATATCATTCCATATTTAAATATAGACAGTATAGATTTCTGCACCTTTGGAAACACTAAACCTTTTAGAGTTAAGGTGAGAAATATCCTTAATGATAATTATATCTTTCTTTACGTAAAGAAAGCAGATGCTTCAAGAATTTACGGTTTAGAGTTAGAACATTTATTATCACCAAACCATATTAACTTTTTGGTTCATAAAGACACCTTAATAGAAGAACATATATTGGGAATTCCGGGTGATACCTTTATTGACAACAACCTTAAATCTCTCACCGAACAAGATAAGCGTGCTTTAGCCAAGGAATTTGTTAAATTTAACGAACGTTGTTTTGTAAGATTACTTGCAGATATGAGGTCTTATAATTATGTTATTGTCATTACTCGAGATTTTGACAGGGTTCAATATAGAATCCGTGCCATCGATTTTGACCAACAGAGCTATGAGGGCAACCCAAAAGTTTATAAACCTCAATTTTTGAAAGAAAACAATGCTTTTGTAGATATGACATCAAAAGTATTAGCTAAGGAATCCATTGAGCAATATGAAAAGGAAGAACGTTCGTTATTAGCCAAACGAGCTACCAGCGAACACGAAAGATTAAATGATTTGCTTAACTGTATGAAAAAAGATACCATTTCTACACCAAAAAAAATCAATCAATTAAAGTCTGGATTGTTTGATTTAACGGGAGATGTTAATTTTAAAAAATCCAAAAATATGGGTCAGATACTGGACAATGCTTTAGACTTTGTTACCCGAAATTACGTAAACGAAAATCCATACATCATAAAATAGATATAAAGCCAATCATGAAAATAAAAAAAATCTTAGTTGCCAATAGAAGCGAAATAGCCATACGTGTGTTAAGAGCTTGTGCCGAGTTGAATATTGCAACCGTTGCTATTTACACTTATGAAGATCGCTATTCACAACATAGAAATAAAGCTGATGAATCCTACCAAATAGGCGAAAATAACGACCCTCTAAAACCTTATCTTAATATTGATGAAATTGTAGCATTGGCAAAATCTAAAAACGTTGATGCCATTCATCCTGGTTATGGATTTCTTTCTGAGAATTCAGATTTTGCCAGAAAATGTGCTGAGAACGCTATTATTTTCATTGGTCCAGATCCAGAGGTTATGGATTCACTTGGTGATAAAATCACAGCAAAACAGATCGCTTTAAAATGCAACGTCCCTATAATTGAAAGCAACAAAAAAGACCTAGATTCTGTAAAAACAGCAATTTCAGAAGCAAAAAGCATCGGTTTCCCTGTAATGCTAAAGGCTGCTTCTGGAGGTGGAGGTCGTGGCATGCGTGTTATTAGAACTAAAGAAGACCTTGAATCTAATTTTAATTCTGCACGTAATGAAGCCTTAAATGCTTTTGGAGACGACACAATGTTTTTAGAAAAATATGTTGAAAACCCAAAACATATCGAAGTTCAGATTGTTGCTGATAGACATTACAACATAAGGCATTTGTTTGAGCGCGATTGTTCTGTACAACGTCGCCATCAAAAAGTGGTTGAAGTTGCTCCCTCTTATAATGTTTCGCAAAATGTTAAAGATTCACTTTACAAATATGCAGTTGATATTGCTTCGGCAGTGAGTTACAACAACATTGGTACTGTTGAGTTTTTAGTGGACCAAGAAGACAATGTCTATTTTATTGAAGTTAATCCAAGAATACAAGTTGAGCACACGGTAACTGAAATGGTCACTGGTATAGATCTGGTAAAAACCCAAATTTTTATTGCTGGTGGTTATAAATTATCAGACAAGCAAATAAAAATCTATGATCAAGACTCTCTGGCAACCTACGGCTTTGCCATGCAATGTAGATTAACCACCGAAGATCCTGCCAATAATTTTACACCAGATTACGGAAATATCACAACATATCGTAGTGCTTCTGGTATGGGAATTCGTTTAGATGCAGGCAGTATTTACCAAGGCTATAATGTAAGTCCATTTTTTGATTCTATGTTAGTAAAGGTTTCTGCACATGGCAGAACATTAGATGGAGCTGTAAGAAAAATGGTTAGGGCATTACGAGAATTCAGGATTAGAGGTGTAAAAACCAATATTCATTTTCTTCAGAATGTCATTCAGCATGACACCTTCAAATCAGGAAAAGTGACGGTGAATTTTATTCAGAATACTCCAGAACTATTCAATATTAAGTTACCACAAGACAGAACCTCAAAAGCAGTTAATTATTTGGCAGAAGTTATTGTAAACGGAAATTCTGACGTAAAATTCATTGATGAGAATAAAGTTTTCAGAAATCCAATAATACCAAAATTCGACACCAAAGAAGCGTTTCCAAAAGGTACCAAGGATTTATTGTCTGAACTTGGTCCTGAGAAATTCTGTCAATGGTTAAAAGAGGAAAAGAAAATACATTACACAGACACAACGATGCGAGATGCGCATCAATCCTTATTGGCTACACGAATGCGAACTTTCGATATGCTAAAAGTAGCAGAAAGTTACGCCAAAAACCATCCCAACACTTTTAGTATGGAAGTTTGGGGTGGAGCAACTTTTGATGTGTGCTTGCGCTTTCTGCACGAAAGTCCTTGGACACGTTTGAGAGAACTCCGAAAAGCAGTGCCTAACATCTTATTTCAAATGTTATTGCGTGGCTCAAATGGTGTAGGTTACAAAGCTTATCCTGATAACTTGATTGAGAAATTTGTTGAAAAATCTTGGGAGAACGGTATTGATATTTTTAGAATTTTTGATTCATTAAATTGGGTAAAAGCCATGGAGCCAAGCATCAATTATGTTCGCAATAAAACTGGCGGAATCGCTGAAGCCGCTCTAAGTTATACTGGTGATATTCTTGACCCTAATGAAACAAAGTACACCTTAAAATACTACACACAACTCGCAAAAGATTTAGAAAATGCAGGTGCACATATGATTGCCATTAAAGATATGGCTGGTTTATTAAAACCCTATGGTGCTACGGAATTAGTTGCCGCTTTAAAAGACACGGTAAATATTCCAATACATTTACACACGCACGATACCTCATCGTTACAAACTGCTACATATATGAAAGCTATTGAAGCTGGAGTTGATGTGGTAGATGTTGCGCTTGGTGGTCTATCTGGTTTAACATCTCAACCTAATTTCAATTCGGTAGTAGAAATGATGAAATACCATGAGCGATCTCACGATTTTGATATGGACAAACTCAATCAGTTTTCAAATTACTGGGAAGATACCAGAGAGTTATATTATCCGTTTGAATCAGGACTTAAAGCGAGTTCTGCAGAGGTTTTTCAGCATGAAATTCCTGGAGGTCAATATTCAAATTTAAGACCACAAGCTACTGCTTTAGGTTTGGCAGATAAATTTCATGAAGTAAAGCAAATGTACGCTAAAGTCAATACTATGTTTGGTGGCATACCAAAAGTAACACCAAGTTCTAAGGTGGTTGGCGATATGGCAATTTTTATGGTAACCAACGGATTAACACCAGAAGATGTAATGACCAAGGGCAAGGAAATCTCATTCCCTGATTCTGTAATTAATTTCTTTAAAGGAGATTTAGGACAACCTGTTGGTGGTTTTCCAAAAGAGCTTCAAAAAATAGTGCTTAAAAATAGAAAAGCATATACAGATAGACCAAATGCACATTTAGAACCAATAGATTTTACGAAGGACTACAAAGCTTTCAAAAAGAAATTTCAGAAAGGGTTTACAAGACCTATTGAAATGGAAGATTTTCTGTCGTACACTTTGTACCCAAAGGTATTTGAGGATGCGCATCAAAATTATAAAGATTACGGAAATCTTGGCCTTATCCCAACACAGAATTTCTTTTACGGCATGAAGCCACGAGAAGAAACACTCATTACACTTGAACCTGGAAAAACCATTATTGTAAAATTACTATCCGTTGGTGTACCAAATGATGATGGTTACCGTACCGTTTTCTTTAAAGTAAATGGTGAGAACAGATTTGTTGATGTTTTTGACAAATCACTGAAAATAGAAAAACAAGAAAACAAAAAAATTGATGCCGATAATCCTAATCAAGTTGGTGCTCCGTTACAAGGTTCGTTGTATAAAGTTTTGGTGAAGAAAGACCAAATTATAAAAGAAAACGACCCTTTATTTGTTATTGAAGCAATGAAAATGGAAACCACAGTGGCAGCTCACAAAGATGGAAAAGTAAAATCCATAAGCTTAAATGAGGGCAGAATGGTAAAACAAGATGATTTGGTAATTACTTTAGAATAGAAGCGATTTGAAAAACGAAAAAGAACTCCCAAAAACGAAGTCGAAACTTCATCCTAGAAACAAACATAGGCATCGCTATGATTTTGAAGAACTCATTAAAAGCTCACCTGAACTAGGCAAATTCGTAACTCCAAATAAATTTGGGGACGATTCTATTGATTTTTTTAATCCTGCTGCTGTCAAAGCACTTAATACAGCCTTATTAAAACATCATTATATTATTGAGTATTGGGATATCCCAAAAGGTTATTTGTGTCCACCAATTCCTGGTCGTGCAGATTATTTGCATTACATCGCTGATCTGTTGAAAGAAAGCAACTCTGAGACATCCAATATCCCTAAAGGGAATAAAATCAAAGGACTAGATATCGGAGTTGGTGCTAATTGTATTTATCCCATTATTGGAAACCAAGAATACGGTTGGTCATTTATAGGGAGTGATACAGATGAAAAAGCTGTGGAATCTGCTGAAAAAATAGTTGAAAACAATTCAAACTTAAAAGAGAATATTGAAATTAGATTTCAAGAAAATTTCAATTCTTTTTTTGATGGCATTTTACATCCAAATGAATTTATAGACTTTACCATTTGCAATCCTCCTTTTCATGAAACAGCCGAAGCAGCGGAAAAAGCAAGCTTAAGAAAATTGAGAAATTTAAAAGGAAAGTCATCAAAAAAACCAGTTTTGAATTTTGGAGGCAAAAACAATGAGCTTTGGTATAAAGGTGGTGAGGTTCGGTTTGTAAAAGATATGATTTATGAAAGTAGAAATTTTGACAAAAAATGCCTCTGGTTTACAAGTTTAATTTCAAAAGAAAAAAATCTAAAACCAACTTACTCCATTCTTAAAAAAGTGAATGCGAAATCAGTTAAAACTATAACCATGGGTCAAGGTCAAAAAATAAGCCGATTTGTTGCATGGACATTTTTAAGCGAAATTGAACAACGAAACTGGGCGAAAGAACGTTGGCAATAATGCTTTAGCTATATTTGCAGTTATTAATTACGTCTTAATAATGCAAAACGCAACGCTCAATAACTTAAATACGTTTAGTACCCTTTATTTAGTAAAAGGTATTTTAACACTGTGTTTTTCAATATTCTTTTTTCTCTATGCTGGTATGGGTGTATTTTTTGGCACTATCATAGAATTAGGCCCAACTCAAGATACACCTTTTAATCCAGGAATTATTTTCATCGTTATAGGTGTTATAGGCATTTTAATTTGCACTACACTTGGCATACTCACCTTGTTGGTGTCAAAATATATCAGAGAACAACGCAACTACGATTTTATATTTGCTATTGCCATAGTTAATTGCCTCACAGGAATTTTAGGTATTTTATTGGGTGTTTTTACACTAATAGAGTTAAACAAACCTGAAGTAAAGACGCTTTTTGATAAATCTAACAACAACATTAACTCAATTTGATACTAAAGCACCATGTCCTTTAAAGACCTAAAACTAATTAAACCCTTATTAAAAGCTGTTGAAGCTTCTGGTTATACTGAACCCACTTTGGTACAACAACAAGCTATTCCATTTGTTTTAGACCAAAAAGATGTGATTGTTTCTGCGCAAACAGGCACAGGAAAAACAGCAGCATATGCTTTGCCAATTTTACAACAGCTTTTTGATAAGCAAGATGCTCCAAAACGTGGTAAAAAAATCAGGGCTTTGATTGTTAGCCCAACGCGAGAATTGGCTGTACAAATTCAACAAAATTTTAAGACTTATGCTCAGTTTAGCAATTTAAGATCTTTGGTTGTATTTGGTGGAACTTCTATTGAACCTCAGATTGACGTCTTAAAAAAAGGAGTTGATATTTTAGTCGCTACACCAGGTCGTTTGCTCGACTTGCACAAACAAGATTACATTAACTTAGATTTTATTGAAACTTTTGTTTTGGATGAAGCCGATTTAATGTTGGCTATGGGATTTATAGACGATGTTAAAAAAATTGAACGTTTGTGTCCTGAAGAAAAACAGACACTTTTATTTTCGGCAACTATTCCCTATAAAATTGAACAATTAGCCAATTCAATTCTCAATAATCCAGAACGCATTGACGTGACTCCTACAAAATCGGTGGCAAAAGATGTTAGCCAAGTACTCTATTACGTTCCAAAACGCAATAAAATTGAGTTGTGCTTGCATTTAATGCGAAACACAATAAAAGGCAACGTGCTTATTTTTAGGCGCACCAAATTCGGAGTCAGTAAATTAGAGCAAACGCTTTTAAAAAACGGTTACAAAGTAGATAGCATTCATGGAGATAAAAACCAGAGCGACAGACAAACGGCTTTAAATAAGTTTAAAAACGGATACGTAAATGTTTTAATAGCTACTGATGTTGCCGCACGTGGTATTGATATAGACGAATTAGACAACGTATTTAATTTTGATATGCCCAATGTTGCAGAAACGTATGTGCACCGAATTGGAAGAACAGGTAGAGCTGGCAATATAGGCAAAGCCTATTCCATGTGTTCTGCAGATGAAAAAAGCTATATAAAAACCATTGAACAATATATTAATGTACAGATTCCTGTTGAGTCTGAACATCCTTATCCTTTAGATCCTAAGGCCAAACCGATAGTACATAAAAAGAAAGGCAGTAAATACAAAAAAGGCCGAAAAAGTGAAGCTTCAAAGAAAAAGAAAAAGCGTTGGTATTAAATGATTTATGTTATGTAATACTGTAAGTTGAAATATATTCTATCATTAAAAGCCTATAAACTATATAACTTATAAGTTAATCTATTAGAAGGTCAAACGCTTGTTAAAATAATGCTTCAATAACGGAATTTGAACACTTACCATTAAGGCCAATAATAGCGTCGCATACATCAACGTACTAGAGAGTTCAAAAGACAAACCTTCAAGTGATTGTAATGATATTTCAGGTAAATTGTAGCGTTCAGAAAGACTTGAAGTATTTGATGAATCGTTAAAAAACAGATACACAACCAGTCCTAAAAAGCCAGTCGCGATTAGCCACCAGATATACTTTGGAATTAATGGTTTGTAAACCGTAACAGTAGATGCGTTTAGCTTTTCAACCTTGGACATTACGTTATCGGTAAAATTCAATGGTGCTTGTTCCAAGCTATCATCACGCATTAATTTATCTATAATGTCCTCTATTTTTTTATCGTCCTGTTTCATAGTTCAATCTATTTTGTGGCTGTAAATATTGTTCTAAAATCACAGCAAGTTTTTTGCGCGCTCTAAAGAGTTTTACTTTTACTGTATTTGCTTCCCCATTAACGATTTTTGAAATTTCATCTAAAGATAATTCTTCAAAATAAAATAAGGTCAATAAAGCGCTGCTATCCTCTGGTAATTTAGCTATACATTTTTTTATCAAAATTCGTTTTTCTTCTTTAATGATATTGTCTAAAGCATTATCAATGGTATCCAATTGATTGAAAGTATATTCATCTATCGCCACATCATTCTGATGCTTTTTATTCTTCTTTATGTTGTCCAAGCACGTGTTGTAAGCTACTCTATAAATCCAAGTAGATAATTTTGAATCACCCTTAAACTTATCCAAGGACTTAAATATCTTAATAAATGTGTCTTGCGCCACCTCTTCTGCTTCTTCCCTATTCTTTAGCATCCTAAATGCCAACGTATAGACCAAATCCTTGTAACAGTCTATTAATTTTGCATAAGCATTAGTAGTACCATTTTTAATAGCATCGATTAATATTATTTCTTCGTTGGTGGTCATTTTTATTTAAGACGACAGAATTCGATTGAAGGTTACACCTTCTGATTAAAAAAAATTTAAGATTTCGTAACCTTAATTAAAAAGTTGTCGTCATAAGCTATGAACACATAAAATTAATCAATTAAAAAACAAACATTATGGATGAGGAAATTTTAATACCAATGAGTTTATTCGCTGCAATTTTTGGAATGGTCTATTTGTACTTTTCTACCAGAAACAAAGAACGATTGGCTTTGATAGAAAAAGGTGCTGATGCCAGTATATTTAATATTGGAAAAAAATCAGGCTCATCCTGGAAGGTCATTGTTTTAAACTTAGCCTTTCTTTTAATGGGTATTGGCTTAGGTGTTTTTATAGCTAACTTACTAGATACTTACACCACAATGGATGATGATGCTGTATATCCTTCAATGATTTTCTTAATGGCTGGCCTTGGTCTCTATGTAGGCTACACGCAGACCAAAAAAGCATTGGACAATTAAAAAACACAATCAATCAACCCTATTATTGGGAAAGAAAACGCCTCTTATATGTGGCGTTTTTTTATGGGCATAAATGATGTATCTTTAAATTTTCAAATTATAAGATGCACAAAGTTTTATTTTTTCTTCTTTTATTTAGTCAAATATGTAGTTCGCAGATAACAGTTAAAGACAGCGTAACCCAATATCCTGTTAGTTATGCCACTATTTCTTTTGGTAACGGAAACGGTATTTTTGCCGATGATGAAGGAGTTTTTTACTTTACAAAAAAAATATATCCAGATATTGATTCGCTTTTTATTTCAGCTCTTGGTTTTAAGGATTTGAACATTTCAACAGAAAATCTTCCAAAAACACTGCTAATGATGCCTCAAGCTGATGAATTAGATGAAGTTGTTGTAGGAATAAAGCGCAACAGAAAATTTAAGGAGGAAGAAATAGAGCCACATCTTGATGACGATTATTACAATTGTTGGTTACCGACAATAGAATCTGAAATTGCCGTTTATTTCCCAAAGCAAGTTTCTAAAGATCAAAAACTGACAACTGTTTCATTTCCTATTGCACTAGAATCTAAAGATTGGGAAAAACGAAACCGAAGGAATAGCGATAAAAAACCGTTTTCAACTTTATTTAAAGTGAAGTTCTATGGAAATAAAAATGGCAAGCCAGGCAAAGTTCTCACCTATAAAACCATTGTATTTAGAGCCACCGAAAAAGATGGTGACGCCTACAAACTTAATGTTGAAGATTACGATATCTACATTCCTCCAAACGGATTTTTTGTATCTCTACAAGTTTTGGGCTACACCAATAAAGCCGGTAAATTATTGCCCAATAAAAAATACAAGGAAATAAAATCCAAGAATGGCGTGGTTAAAATTCCAACAAACTTTAGACCTTTGCTTCCTTTTACTGACGAGGTTGAATCTAAAAATACATTTATAAAACGTGTCTTTATACATGAAAACGATTGGTTAAAGTTTGATAAGGGCAACGGTTTTAGATCAAGTTTGTTAGACAAAGACTTATTTAATTACGGTATTGGGATAGAATTTAAAACGTATAAGGATGACTGAACCTACAGGACTTTACATTATGGCTGGTATTTATATACTTGCTGGCTCAATGCATTTTATAAGACCAAAAATGTACATGCGCATTATGCCACGGTATTTACCATACCATAAAATCTTAGTTTATTTAAGTGGTATTGCCGAAATTTTATTGGGTATTGGCTTGTATATTCCTGCCTTAAAAACAATTTCCTTATTTGGAATTATGGCGATGCTTGCTGTATTTTTACTGGTTCATTTTTATATGCTTTCTGAAGAAAAAGCCTCTGCCGGAATTCCGAAATGGATATTGATTTTACGGATCCCACTTCAATTTGGATTGATATATTGGGCGTGGATATACTTATAATATATCTTTTGAAACTTTCACTTTCCGCGAACTAGAAAACTTCAATCTGGCATTTAGGTACCTTTCTATTCAACTTCAAAATCAAAATAGGTTTTAGGAAACGGTTCCCAACGTAATGTAAAATGCCACCATTCCTTAGAGTAATTCCTGAAATTATGTTTCAACATTACGGTTTGTAAGCGTTGTCTATTAGCTTTCTGTTTCTCTGTAATATTTTTATAATTCACCCAAGATTGCTGTCCAAAAAAATCATAAGGACTTCCCATATCCAACGGTTCACCTGTTTCACCGTCTGTAATTGTGAGATCTAATGTGCTGCCTCTACTATGGCCAGAGCGCGATGCAATGTATCCTTCTTTAAATAGGTTTCGTTTATTAACTTCAGGATAAAATTGTGATTTATTTACAGTATCATTTAAGTCACGAGCCCAACGGATAAAATGGTTGACAGCTCGTTGTGGTCTATAACCATCATAAACTTTTAAACAGAGGTTATTTGAATACAATTCTTCTTGAACCAATTTTAACCTTTCAGCAGTTGTTCTAGTGATTATTAGTTTATTTGAATTATAACCATCAATAGTATCGCCAACAAAATTGTTTGTGCCAAAATAACGCAATTCAACATCCAAGTCATTTATGATATCTTTTGCATAAACAAAACCTTCCGGCAAGTGCTGTTTTTGCTGAAAACCAAAAGCCAAAAAGGCAAAGAGGATAAATTGGAAAACCGTTTTGTATTTCATAAGTATCGTACTAATTTAGAGAAAAAATTGCTATGGACTTATTTTCTGATGAGAAACAACATTTTAACCTTCCAAATGCGGAATTGATCTACATTTCAAATTTCCTTTCAACAAAAGAAGCAAGTCTTTATTTTGAAACTATTAAAAAAAATACCAAATGGCAACATGATGACATCACAGTATTTGGAAAAACTTACAAACAACCTAGGCTTACAGCACTTTTTGGGGAATCAAACCAACCCTATTGCTATTCTAATATTGTTATGCATCCAAAACCTTTTACTTCGACTTTAAGAACCATAAAGACCAAAGTTGAAGCTGAAAGCAAAACTAATTTTAATACCCTTTTAATAAATCTTTATAGAGACGGTAATGACAGTAACGGTTGGCATGCAGACAATGAAACCGAGTTGGGCAAAAACCCAGTTATTGCCTCATTAAGTTTAGGAGAACCAAGACCTTTTCATTTTAAACACCGTAAAATTAAATCTGAACGACACAAATTAATCTTAGAACACGGTAGCTTATTAATAATGAAAGGAGAAATGCAACATTTTTGGTTGCATCAAATTGCAAAAACCAAAAAGAAAATTAACCCTAGAATTAATCTTACTTTTAGAACTTTAACTAAGTCGTAAAAAACAAAAAGCCGAGATCCCTCAATCTCGGCTTTCGTTTATTTGCTATATTTATGTTAGTAGATTCAGGGTCTCTAAGTCAACAACATAATGCAAATATTAATTAATTAATCCATTGAACTAAAAACTAAATTTTAGTACACTTCAAATATAGAATTCATATTGAAACCATCAGCTAAAAAACATTTTTAATCGATGAAATACGTTTAATTTTAACATTTGTCGTTCAAATAATGTATTTCGTCGATAAAATACACTTTAAAGAATCTGTCTCTTATACACATCTCCGAGCCCACGAGACCGAGGCTG
>CAJXVG010000023.1 GCA_913061495.1 uncultured Winogradskyella sp. | reverse complement strand
GAGATCAGCCTCGGTCTCGTGGGCTCGGAGATGTGTATAAGAGACAGCATCAGATACATTTTCAGTGCGTTCCCAAGCTAATTCAGAAACATGTAATAACACTTCGTTTCCTGGTGCATCCGTATATTCTACAACAGCACCAAAGTCTAACATCTTAATAACTTTTACTTCGTAAACGCTACCAACTTCAGGTTTAAATAATATAGCATCAATTTTTGCCATTACAGCATCAATACCTTCGTTACCAACACCTAAAATTTCAACGATACCTTCTTCTGTTACAGGATCTTCGTTTATAACGATAGTAGTTTCAGTTTCCTTTTGCATTTCCTGAATTACTTTTCCTCCAGGCCCAATTAAAGCTCCGATGAATTCATTAGGAATACGTCTTGTTACCATTTTAGGAGCATGACCTTTAACATCTGCATTTGGCTGTGCTATTGTGTCTGTTAGCTTCTCTAAGATATGTAAACGACCATCTCGTGCTTGTTTTAGTGCGTTCACTAAAATCTCATAAGACAATCCTTTTACCTTAATATCCATTTGGCAAGCCGTAATTCCGTCTGCAGTTCCTGTAACTTTAAAGTCCATATCACCTAAGTGATCTTCATCACCTAAAATATCAGACAATACAGCATATTTTCCAGAATTCGCATCAGAAATTAATCCCATTGCAATACCAGAAACTGGTTTTTTCATTTGCACACCAGCATCCATAAGTGCCATTGTACCAGAACAAACTGTTGCCATAGAAGACGAACCGTTAGATTCTAACACTTCAGATACAACACGTACTGTATAAGGACATTCGTCTGGAATCATTCCTTTTAAAGCACGTTGCGCTAAGTTACCGTGTCCTACCTCACGACGCGATGTTCCACGAATAGGTCTTGCTTCACCTGTACAAAAAGGCGGGAAGTTATAATGTAAGTAGAAACGCTCCTCACCTTCATGAGACGGCATATCTATTTGATTGGCATCTCTGGATGTTCCTAGAGTTACTGTTGCTAAAGCTTGAGTTTCTCCACGTGTAAAGATTGAAGAACCATGTACTGACGGTAAGTAATCCACCTCACACCAAATGGGTCTGATTTGGTCTGTTTTACGTCCATCTAAACGCTGACCTTCATTTAAGGTTAAATCACGAATGGCAGCTTTTTCAGCAGCACGATAGTATTTAGATACTAAATCACCAAAATCTTCTAATTCTTCTTCAGAAAAAGTGGCTTTGATTTCTTCTTTGATTTCTGAAAATGCATTACTTCTTTCATGCTTTGCAGAACCAGCCTTTGCAATGGCATATACTTTATCGTAAGCCATGTCGTGTACTTTCTTCGCTAAATCCTCGTCAGATCTTTCTTCTGGGTATTCACGCACTTCTTTCTTCCCGAAAGCCTCTGCCAACCTAAGTTGCGCAGCACATTGTACTTTAATAGCTTCGTGAGCAAACTTAATGGCTTCTGTCATTTCTTCTTCAGAAATCTCATCCATTTCACCTTCAACCATCATTACTGAATCAGCTGAAGCTCCAATCATCATATCGATGTCAGACTCCTCTAATTGTGCTCTTGTTGGGTTAATGATAAATTCGCCATTTACACGTCCTACGCGTGCTTCAGAAATAGCACATTCAAAAGGGAAATCAGAAAGTTGAATCGCTGCAGATGCAGCCAATCCAGCCATGGCATCTGGCATAACGTCATCATCGTGAGACATTAACTGTATCATAACTTGCGTTTCGGCATGGTAATCTTTTGGGAATAACGGACGTAATACACGGTCCACTAAACGCATAGTTAAAACTTCACCATCACTTGGTCTTGCTTCTCTTTTAAAGAAACCACCTGGATAACGACCTGCTGCAGCAAACTTTTCTCTGTAATCTACCGTCAATGGAAGAAAGTCAAGATCTTTTTGTTCGTAGTTGGAAACAACTGTACATAATAACATACATTTTCCTGATTGCACTACAACGCTACCATGTGCTTGTTTTGCTAATTTTCCGGTTTCGATAGAAATTTCTCTACCATCACCAAGGTCTATGACCTCTTTGTAAGTTTTTGGAATCATAATTTTTTTAATCTAATTAAACAATGGTCGTTGTGTTGTTGTGTAGTAGTTGTTATGACCAATGAAAAACCGAAATAGCTTCTTTTAATTTGGAAGTTACACTCATCCAAAATGAGTTTAATTGTATGAAAAAACCACGCTAAAAAGCGTGGTCTTTATATGGTGAAGGTTATTTTCTTAATCCTAATTCCTTAACGATGGCACGATATCTTAAAATATCTTTTTTGGTTAAGTAGTCTAATAAAGATCTACGCTTACCTACTAATTTTACCAACGAGCGCTCAGAGTTAAAATCTTTGCGATTCTCTTTCAAGTGCCCTGTTAAGTGATTGATTCTGTGCGTAAATAACGCAATTTGTCCTTCAGCAGAACCAGTGTCATTCTTTCCTTGACCGTGTTTTGCGAAGATTTCTTCTTTCTTTTCTTTAGTTAAATACATTCTAATATTATTGTAAATGATTGTTATGTAAAATGAAAGGTTTTCTTTCAAGCGGCAAAGATAATAATTATTAACAAAAAGTAGTTGACAAACCTATATTTCTTTTATTGAGTTAATTTTTTATTAATACAGGATAATACTTGTAGTAAAAATCTTTATCTTTAATAGGCTGTTAATCAACTCGATATTCGTATGCCAAAGTATTTAAGTTTCGTTAAAGATGAACTTTTTGAAAAGATATTCCATAATGCAAATGGCGGAATAGCCATAGTAAGCTTAGAAGGGAGATGGGTTAAGGTTAATCAAAGTATTGTAAAGTTATTTGGTTATAGTGAAGAGGAACTTTATAAATTAAGTTTTAAAGATATTACTCATAGAGAAGATATAGATAAGGATCTAGCTAATATGAATCGCTTGACAGATGGTGAAATTGATAGCTATCAAATAGAGAAGCGTTATTTTAATAAAGACGGAAATGTAATATGGGCCTTATTATCGGTTTCAGTTGTAACTGACGAACTAAATAGACCACTTTATTTTATTTCTCAAATAGCAGATATTACTTCTAAAAAAGAAGCAGCTTGGCAGCTAAATTTACTAACTAACATAGTTAGAGAACAGAACAAAAAACTCTTGGATTTTGCTCATATTGCTACGCATGATATTAGAACACATGTTGGTAATTTAGGGTCAATAATAGGTTTTATTGAGGATGACATCGAAGCAATTGTTGAAAATGAAAATTTTTTAATGTTAAAGGAATCTTTGTCCAATCTCGAAGAAACTTTAGAGCACCTCAATACCATTAGAAAATCTAAGCTTAATAAAAAAGAAGACCTAGAGGCGTTGCCTTTGCACCACTATGTGAAACATGCCATATATAACGTCAACGCAATAGCCAAAAAGTTTCATTGCCAAATAGTAAATCATGTAGAAAGTGAACATAAAGTTTGGGCGTTAAAAGCGTATTTAGATAGTATAATACTCAACTTTTTAACCAATGCAATAAAATACAGGGCTGTAAACCGATTGCCAATTATTATAATAACAAGCGAAGTGATTGGAGATTTTGTAGTGCTGAGAGTTGAAGATAATGGTCTGGGTATTGATTTGGAGAATAATAAAGGAAAGTTGTTTACGTTAAATGGCACATTTCATAATCATGAAGATTCTAGAGGTGTGGGTCTATTCATAACCAAAAACCATATTGAAAGTATTGGAGGTAAAATTGATGTAGAAAGTAAGGTGAATGAAGGATCTTGTTTCTCAATATATCTCAAAAAAGCTTAAAATTTTATTTTTAGAGTGTTAGAACCCTTGTATTAGCTCTAACTTATTCGTTTTTTTAATTTCAATAAAGAACCTTTTTTGGTTTATTGCGTTACTGTGAGATTTTCAATTTTAATAGTTTTGAACCATGAAAACTATACAAAATAAAGTGAATAATACACAGAAAACCGAATATGACTTTTTGGAATTAATTTTTAACAATACCTCCTCAGGTATTGTACTTCTTAGTCTTGATGGGTTGTGGTTAAAAATAAATGATTCAGTCTGCGATCTTTTAGGATATTCTAAAAAGGAACTACTTAATATGGATGTGCAGAACATTGTTTATCGAGATGATTTGGGAGTTCACGAAGATTATTACAATAAACTAATTGATGGCCAAATTGATAAATATGAAGTATGGCAGCGCTACTTTCACAAACATGGTACTTTAATATGGACACTATTATCTGCTTCCTTAATTAGAAATAGCCATGGCGAACCTAGCTATTTAATATGGCAGTTTACGGATGTTACTGAGTATAAAAAAAATCAAGAAAAGCTTCATACTATATTAAACTTGGTTAATGAGCAGAATGACAGGTTATCTGCATTTGCAGAGATTACAAGCCATAATCTAAGATCCCATTCAGGGAATTTAAGAACGCTTACAGATTTTATGTCAGAAGAGCATACGTGGTTGTCTAAAGATAAAAATTTTGAATATCTTAAAAAGGCAGTAGAGAACTTAGAGGCTACAGTTTCCCATTTAACCGAAATAACAAAAGTAAAACAAATAGAACCCAATAAAATGGAGTCTCTATATCTGTATGATTTTGCGGAAAATGCAATTTACAATGTATTGTCTGCAGCAAAAAATGCTGGTGCTCTAATTATTAATAATATAGATGAAAGTTTGTTGGTAAAAGGTATTCCGGCTTATTTGGATAGCATTTTGCTGAATTTTTTAACCAACGCCATTAAATACAGATCTAAAGAACGACAAACTAAAATTGAGCTCTCAGCTCATTTAAAAGAAAATTATGTGGTTCTTAAAATAAAAGATAATGGGTTAGGTATAGATGTTAATAAACATGGTAATGCAATATTTCAGATGCACAAAACAATTCATAATAATAAAGATGCCAATGGGATAGGGTTGTTTATTACTAAAAACCATATAGAATCCATTGGAGGTGAAGTAAATGTTATTAGTGAGGTTGGTGTTGGAAGTGAGTTTTCTGTTTGTTTAAAAAGTGCCTAGACTTCACTTAAAAATATAAAAAAAGAGATGATTTTACTCATCTCTTTTTTTAATCTCTCAAAGGTTGATTTTTTATTAAATCAATATATAAATTGACTTTATTTTTTAAATCTTTACGATGGGTAATAAAATCTAAAAAGCCATGTTCCAGTAAAAATTCGGAAGTCTGAAAACCATCTGGTAATTCTTTACCAGTTGTGTCTCGCACAACGCGTGGGCCAGCAAAACCAATAAGAGCTCCAGGTTCTGAAATATTAATATCTCCTAACATGGCGAACGATGCGGTTGTTCCACCAGTAGTAGGATCAGTAGCTAAGGAAATATAGGGAACACCTGCATCTGCCAACTGAGCTAATTTTGTTGATGTTTTAGCCAACTGCATCAAAGATAGTGCGGCCTCCATCATACGTGCTCCACCAGACTTACTTATAATCATAAAAGGAGTCTTTTTCTTTAAGGCATAATCTGCTGCTCTAGCAATTTTTTCACCAACAACACTTCCCATTGACCCACCAATAAATGTAAAGTCCATACAAGCTATAACTAAATCTTGACCTTTAGATTTGCCAACGGCACAGCGTACGGCATCTTTTAAATTTGTTTTAGCCTGTGCTGCTTTTAGTCGCTCAGGATATTTTTTGGTGTCTTCAAATTTCAAAGGATCTTTTGAAGTTAAATTTGCATCTAACTCTTTAAATTTATTCTCATCAAAGAGAATTTCAAAATATTCCTTACTTCCAATTCTTACATGATAACCATCTTCTGGACTCACATAAAAATTCTGTTCAAGTTCTTTAGTGTCTATTATTTTACCGGTTGGGGATTTGTACCAAAGCCCTTTGGGTGTGTCTTTTTTTTCCTCTGTTGAGGTTTGTATACCTTTATCTTTTCTTTTAAACCAAGCCATAAAAAATCTTTAGTTAGTGCTTTTAGAAATGCAAATTTATAAAGTATCTACATTATTCAAATCTTCAAATGCTTTTTTAAGTCTTTCAATAAAAGCATCTTCTCCTTTACGTAACCAAACACGTGGGTCGTAGTACTTTTTATTTGGTACATCGTCACCATCTGGATTGCCGATCTGTGTCTGTAAAAAGTCTTTTTTATCTTGAATATAATCTCTTACACCACTTAAAAATGCATATTGCATGTCTGTATCAATATTCATTTTAATAACTCCGTAGCCAATCGCTTCTCTTATTTCCTCTACTGTACTACCAGATCCGCCATGGAATACAAAGTCGATATGGTTATGTGGTAAATTGTGCTTTTTTGATAAAAATTCTTGAGAGTTTTTTAGAATTTTTGGTGTTAGTTTTACATTGCCAGGCTTATAGACGCCATGGACATTGCCAAAAGCTGCAGCAATTGTAAATTGATCACTGATTTTGCTCAATTCTTCATAAGCATAAGCAACCTCTTCGGGTTGAGTATATAATTTTGAATCGTCTACATCAGTGTTATCCACTCCATCTTCTTCACCACCTGTAATGCCAAGTTCTATTTCTAAAGTCATACCCATTTTACTCATGCGCTCAAGGTAAGACTTGCATATTTCAATGTTTTCTTCGATTGGCTCTTCAGAAAGGTCAATCATGTGAGAACTGTATAGTGGTTTTCCGGTTTCCTTAAAATGTTTCTCACTGGCATCTAACAATCCGTCTATCCATGGCAACAATTTTTTTGCACAGTGATCCGTGTGTAAAATCACAGGAACTCCATAAGCTTCAGCCATAAGATGTACGTGTTTTGCACCTGCAACTGAGCCAGCTATTGCTGCTTTTTGATTTTCATTACTTAAACCTTTACCTGCATTAAACTGTGCACCTCCATTAGAAAATTGAATGATTACAGGCGCATTTAAAGCTTTTGCAGTTTCTAAAACTCCGTTGATAGAGTTAGATCCTATTACGTTAACGGCTGGCAAAGCAAAACCTTTGGCCTTTGCTAACTTAAATATATTCTGAACTTCATTACCTGTTGCAACTCCAGGTTTGATATTGTGACTCATAGTTTTCTAGGTTGAAATTAGGTTTCAAAAATACATAAAATTTTGCACACCATCGACTGTATTTAACCTATTGGTTATGACAATTTAGGACTATATAAATTTGAAAAATCTTAAAATGGATAGTTAATCCCTATGTTATAAACAGCATTTCTAAAATTATAATCCCTAAACCAACGATTACCTTCATTTTGTGATGGGTCGTAAGTTTTAAAGCCAACATCAAAACGCAAGACAAAGAAATTAAAGTCGTACCGTAATCCAAAACCAGAACCAATTGCAATATCTTTTAATGAACCAAAATCAGTAAACGTTGCGTCTTCATCTGTGACGTTGTCCAGCACATTCCAAATATTGCCTGCATCCACAAAAAGAGCACCACGCAAATCACCAAAGATGCTAAATCGTTGTTCAGCACTTAAATGAATTTTGAAGTTTGCTTCATTAAATTCATTCGTGGTTTTAGAACTTCCTGGTCCAAGATTATATGCCGTCCAAGCTCTATTGTCATTTGGCCCACCAGCAAAAAAACTTTCTGCAAAAGGAATACTGTTAGAGTTGCCGTAAGGAATGGCAATACCAGCATAGGATCTAAATGCAAAAACGTTTTTTCTGCCTAAATCAAAATACTTAACATAATCTAATTCTGTTTTAAAGTATTGAGAAAAGACAACTCCAAATACTTCGTAATTACCATTTCCATTTTCTTGGGCTCCCGTAACGCTAGAGATGTTTGATAATAAATTTCCAGCCAATTCTACACGCCATTTAAAAATGGAAAAGTCATTATCAAAAATAGTTTTTCGTCTGTCTTTTTTGTAATCGAAACTGGATGAGAAAATTAGGTTGTCTTCAGTAAGTCTATCTTTTCGTTCGTCAATGTTATTTACAATTATAAAATCTGGGTCAGCTGAGGTTAGATTTGTGTTGCCATTTTGAACTTCGTTTATAAACGTATCAGCTGGTGAAAAAGGATTAGTAAGTGCTCCGTTTCTTAAACTTTCGCCCTCATTAATGTATCCTATGTTTTGAGCAATATTGTTAAGTCTTCCAAAGGAATTGGTGTAAACCCCAAAATAATTTTCCGTATTAAGATTTTTTACAAATTGAACGTTAAAAAGCTCTAACGTATTTGTAACTGTTGATGACGGAAACCAATTATAACTAAAAATACCAGAAAGTGTTTGTTTATCTAAACCAATATTTTGCTGGCTGGTCGCTGAAACATTTATGGCTGTACTCGGAGACATGTATTTTGGAATGATTTTATCTGTATTAAAAGGGGTAAACAACCTCGGAATCGTTAACCTAATATTGCCTCCAAATTCGTTGATATCAAAAAACGTGTCCTCATCATCTGCAGGATTTTCTGAAGCACCAATGGCTGCAATGCCACTAATTTCAAGTGTTTCTGCTCCTCTAAACAAATTTCTGATTTTTAATCCTGTACTGAATGAAAAACCAATAGTTTGAATATTACTTTGAGTCACGTCAAAATCAAAACTTAAACCATATTTTTTTCGAGGTTCTAAATAAATGTTGGCCACCAGTGTAGTGTCCGATTCGTTTTCAACGTATTCAATACTTGGATATCTAAACATCTGCAGATCGTTTAAGTATCGCGTGGTTCTACTTCTGGCCAAGTCACTGTAAGTGTCGCCTTTGCTAATAAAAACAGCATCAGTCAATGCTTTTGGCCTAAAGCGTAATTTGTCCTTACTGTAAAGATTAAAGTCTTTGTAATAAGTAGTATCTGTAATAGGTTGAAAGCGATTCTGAAAATTATCATCGGTAAATATGTTGACTTCCTTAATTTTATAAATTTTGAATGGTGCAACGGTTGAAGAATCTTCAAATCTAACTACACGATTAGAGATTATAATATCCGTGTTTATTTTTTTTCCAGTACCAATGGTATCAAGAACAAAGCTAATATTATCTTGTCCAAAATAATAGAAACCGGAATTTCTTAAATATGTATTGATACGGTCACGCTCCTCTTCGTAGTTTTGTTCGTCATATTGATCGCCTTTTTTTAATAGGGAAGCTTTTTTAATCGTTGGATATAATGAATCTATTAATGCACTTTTTATACTTGGAGAAATAGAGTCTAATATATAAGGGTCGTTTTTGGTGACATTGTAGGTTACTTTTGCGCGTTTAGTGCTGTCTTTTTCTACCTCGTAACTTACTTCAGAATCAAACCAACCTTTACTAATGTAGTATTTATTGAGTTCAACTGTTGTTTTATTGGTTTTTTTCTCGTCTAGAATTACTGGAGCTTCACCTGTACGTTTAAGCCAGCTATTAAAATTTCTTTTAGAAGCTATTTGTTTATCGAATTGTTTTTTGGAGAGTAAGGCAATTCGTCTTTCAACTTTTGAAGAATCACTTAAAATATTAGCATCAATAATTGAATCTATATTTGGACGCGCAAGATTGTAAATATGAAGCTTAAGCGGAAAACTGAGAAAATTACGCATTCCCAAGTTTGTTTTCTGAATAATAATGTTGTTTACTCGTTCTTCATTATTTGGCTTTCCGTCTTCAATAATGGTGTTGTCTGTAATGAGATGTTCACCTTCATTGACACGTTTTACAACATTACAGGAATTTAAAAAAAGTACGAGAGCAAAAAATATAAAAGAGTTACAAAGCCATTTATAACTAGAAATTGTTTCAGAAATACGACGTTGCAGACTCAATTGTGTTGACGTTTATTTTTATAAAAAACCAATGGCGCAAAAATTAGTCCAAAATTGGTTTACTTTGTAACCCTAGCAACAAATGTAAATACATTTTAATGGTTACAAAGCATCAAATAAAGTTAATTAAAAGTTTAAGTCAAAAAAAATATAGACAGCAATACGGACTCTTTATCGCTGAAGGTATAAAAGGTGTGAAAGAATTTCTTAATTCAGATTTTGAGCTTGAGAATTTATATACAACCGATTCAATTTTTGAAGCTCCAAAAGATTTGATAGTTGAAATTTCAGAAACAGAATTAAAAAAAATGTCCTCTTTAAGGAATCCTAATGTGGCGCTAGCTGTTTTCAAAATTCCTGAAGTAAAAAAAATAAAAGAGAAAGGATTGATCGTGGCTTTAGACGATGTAAGAGATCCTGGTAATTTGGGTACTATTATAAGACTTTGTGACTGGTATGGCATTACGGATTTGGTGTGTAGCCTAAACACAGTAGATTGTCATAACCCTAAAGTTGTACAGGCAACTATGGGTTCTCTCACACGTGTTAATGTTACTTATTTGAATTTGGAAGCTTATTTAGAAACAAAAGAAGTTAATATTTTTGGAACATTTATGAATGGCGAAAACATCTATACTTCAAACTTGCCTCAAAGTGGAGTTATAGTATTTGGTAACGAAGCTAATGGTATTTCTGAAGATTTATTTTCAAAAATAAATAGACAGATTACAATTCCGCAATTTGGTGCCAATCCATCTACAGAGAGTTTAAATGTAGCCAATGCTGCGGCAATTGTTTTAAGCGAATTTAGAAGACGCTCTATTGAAAAGTAAAATTAATAAACACACCTCTTGTCTGCATCTTCGCAACATTACTTGTCCAAGGACTATTGGGATCTTTATCCCTTACAATCTCATCATTTATAGCAAATACACCACGTATTGATGGTGAGAATTTGAAATAAGGAAGATAAAAATCAACCCCAAAACCTATCTCATAGAAATAAGTGTTTTTGATCATTCTAAATTGTCCTGCACTGTTATCGTCTGGGTTGTCTTCGTTGCTAGATAAATTCAATGCAGCCGAAATACCACCAACAATAAAAGGTTTAAAATTATTGATACGTTTAGTTGAGGCTTTTAGTAATAATGGGACGTGGATATAAGTAGATTTCACTTCTCTCAGCAAATCAGAATCGTTGAACTCCATACCTTCAAAATAACTTTCATCGTAGCGTAAATTTCTAGTGGTAAAGAAAACACCTGGCTCTAACCTTAAATTCAAATAGTCATTAATGCGCATATCTCCAACTAGGCCTAAATGAAAACCGAAGGAATCATCAACAAGAATGTCTTTTAGGTCTTCGTTATAATTAAATTTAAAATCATAACTATTGAAACCCAAAAAATAACCCCAAGACAAAGGTTTTTTATCAATATTGTCTGGATTGTTAGCTATTTTTTCTTTTGAAAAAAGTTGCGCAGAGACGTTCTGAAACGTTAATAAAAGTACGAATACTATTACTATTTTCTTCATATTATGCTTTAGATGCGGTGTAAATTGTAGCGACTCCCATTGTTTGGGCTAGGTCCTTGACATTAATAAACCCAATTTTCTTTAAAATATTGTTTAAAGCATCACCATAAGGAAAAACAGATGCAGATTCGCTGAGGTATTTATATGCAACCCTGTCCTTTGAGAAAATTTTGCCTATGGTTGGCAAAATAAATTTTGAATAGGTATTATAACCAAGCTTATAAATAGGATTAGTAGGTACTGAAGTTTCTAGTATTACAAAAATGCCGTTGGGTTTTAAAACACGTAGAATTTCAGAAAGTCCTTTTTTAAGATTTTCAAAATTACGAACTCCAAAAGCTACGGTTATGGCATCAAAGCTGTTATCCTCGAAAGGTAAGTCTTCAGAATCACCAATTACCATTGAGATAATACTATCTAATTTCTTGGATGCTATTTTTTTTCGTCCTACTTCCAACATGCCATCACTTATGTCCAAGCCAATAATTTCCTTGGCGTTTGTAGCGGTAAGGTTAATGGCCAAATCGCCTGTTCCTGTAGCTATGTCTAGTATGTTTTCTGGGTTTTTCTCTGCCACCAGTTTCACCACTTTATTACGCCATTTTACATCAATTCCAAACGAAATTACACGATTTAACCCATCGTATTCATTAGATATGGTATCAAACATTTTAGTGACTTGAGCCTTTTTTGTGGCCTCACTATCCTTATATGGTTTTATTTTTTCGGACATTGAAAATTTTTGGCAAATATATGGATAAGTTCTAAGGACTTATAACTTCTTAGTATATTTGCAAGTCTATTATCATAGTTAACAATGAAAATAATTATCGCAGGAGCAGGAGAGGTAGGATTTCATTTAGCAAAATTATTATCCTACGAGTCGCAAGAGATAACTCTATTAGATACAAAAAAAGACAGTCTATCTTATGCAGGTGAGCATTTAGATATTAAGACCGTAAAAGGTGACGCTACGTCAATTGCAACTTTAAGAGAAAGTAATATAGGTTCAGCTTCACTTTTTATAGCTGTAACATCTTCAGAAACCACAAATATTACAGCTTGTGTCTTAGCTAAGCAATTGGGAGCAAAACGTACTATTGCTCGTATTTCTAATACTGAATTCATTGAAAACAAAGACATAGTTGGTTTTTCGAAATTTGGAATTGATGAGTTGATTTCTCCAGAATCCTTGGCTGCTGCAGAAATAGAATTACTTTTAAATCAATACGGATTTAATGACACTTACGAGTTTGAAGGTGGTGAATTAACTATGCTTGGTTTGCGTTTGTCAAGGACCGCAACCTTTGTTGGTAAAACGGTTAAGGAGGCTGCTGAGCTATTTTCAGAATTACATTTTATACCTATCGCTATACAACGTTATGGCACTCAATATACAATAATTCCTAGAGGAGACACCCAATTTAAGGAAGGTGATAAAGTTGTTTTTATGACTTCTAAAGGTGGTGATGAAGAATTGTTTGAACTTTCAGGAAAAGTAAAGGTGGATATTAAGAATGTTATGATTCTTGGAGGTAGTAAAATTGGTTATAAAACGGCTAGAGATCTATGTTCTAGTAAGTTCAGGGTAAAACTTGTTGAAAGTAAAAAAGATGTAGCAGAAGATTTGGCAGACGAATTACCGAATGCTTTGGTAATATGTGGTGATGGCAGAAAAGTTGAAATTTTAGATGAAGAAAATATCGCTGATATGGATGCTTTTATATCCGTAACAGGCAATTCTGAAACCAATATTATGTCTTGTCTTTTGGCAAAATCCAAAGGTGTGAAAAAGACCATAGCATTGGTTGAAAACATGGATTACTATCAACTTTCGCAATCTATTGGTATAGATACCCTTATTAACAAGAAGCTTTTGGCGGCAAACAATATCTTTAGATATATTAGAAAAGGTGAAGTAGTTGCCATGACAAAACTAACCAACATGAATGCCGAACTTTTGGAATTTGTGGTTAAACCAAACTCAAAAATCACTAATAAGATTATTAAAAACTTAAAATTCCCCAGATCAGCTATTTTTGGAGGTGTAATTAGAGATGGTAAAGGCATGATACCCTTAGGGAGTTTTAAGGTTGAAGCTGGAGATCGTGTTGTGGTTTGTTGTTTACCTCGATCCATCTCTGAAGTAGAAACATTTTTCTCATAATAAATGGTGCACACTAAGCTCAATTATAAAATCATATTTCATTTTTTTGGCTTACTACTCTTGTTTAACGGTGGTTTTATGATGTTGGCAACATTAATAAGCCTTATTTATAAAGATGGTGTTACTGTAGATTTGCTTTTAGCATCGGCACTTACTTTATTAATGGGTGTTTTTGCAATGGTTAGTACAAGAAACCATCGTAAAGAAATGAATAAACGCGAAGGCTATATTGTGGTAGCTTTTGGTTGGATTGTTATGTCGTTAACAGGAACACTACCTTATTTAGTAACAGAGGCCATTCCTTCTTTTACCGATGCCTTTTTTGAGACTATGTCTGGTTACACCACCACAGGCTCAAGTATTTTAAATGATATTGAGGTTATGCCTGAAGGTGTTTTGTTTTGGAGAAGCACAACACATTGGATTGGTGGTATGGGAATTATTGTCCTTGCCATTGCCATTTTGCCACTACTTGGAGTGGGAGGAATGCAGCTATTTGCAGCTGAAGCTCCAGGTCCTGGTGGTGATAAATTACATCCTAGAATTACGGATACCGCAAAACGTTTATGGTTAATTTACGTTGGTTACACAGCCGCAGAAACTATTCTTCTACAAGTTGCAGGTATGTCTTTTTTTGATGCTATAAACCATGCATTAAGTACGTTGTCCACAGGTGGATTTTCTACAAAGAATGCCAGTGTAGCTCATTGGAATGACAATCCTGCTATACAATACATTATTATATTTTTTATGTTCTTGGCCGGAACAAACTTTGTGCTTAGTTACTTTCTTTTTAAAGGTAAAGTTATAAAGATGTTTAAAGATGAAGAGTTTAAACTTTATTTTAAGTTTATAATTAGCTTCACTATTATTGCCGCACTTTTAATTTATTTTAGAGCAGATGTTTCACAGTCATCGATTGCACACCCAATGATTTTAGGAGAGTTGGAAAGCGCCATTAGACATGGTCTTTTTCAAGTAATGGCAATTATTACCACAACAGGTTTTGTTACTGCGGATTATACACTATGGACGCCATTTTTAACCGTATTCTTTTTTGGTCTAATGTTTTTGGGAGGCTCAGCTGGTAGTACATCAGGTGGAGTAAAAGTTGTACGACACCTTATTTTAATTAAAAATGGATTCTTGGAATTTAAAAGAGCATTGCATCCCAATGCTATTGTTCCTGTACGTTATAATAATAAATCTATTTCTGGTCAGATTGTATTTAATGTTTTAGGATTTTTTATTCTCTATATGCTATCTTTTATAGTCGGTGCTCTGGTATTCTCTATGTTTCAAATTGATTTTGAATCTGCGATAGGCCTTTCGGCATCAAGTTTAGGAAATGTTGGGCCTGCTTTGGGTGAATTTGGTCCAGTAAATAATTATGCTGCTCTACCTGCATTAGGTAAATGGTGGGCTGCTTTTTTAATGCTTATAGGAAGGTTAGAGTTATTTACAGTTTTAATATTATTGACACCTTTTTTCTGGAGGAATCGATAGAATTTTAATTTTTTTTCTACTTTTTTTAAAATTAAGCTAGCCTATATTTCTACTAATGGTTCAGTTATTTTTTATGTTCTATTTTTGTTATATATTGAAAAACAGGTTGTAACATTCTTAATTCTTATACGTCATATCTATGTAACCAATTAAATTTATCAATCATGGAATTAGTATTAAATCAAGAATTAGAGTTTGTGCCAGAACCCATAGAGGTGACTCATTTTATTCACCAAGGAATATTAAACTCTAATTATAAATCGGTGGTGAAACAAAACTACACTAAACCCACTTCACAATCAATATTTGGGATTAGGCAACGTTTAAAGTCTTCTCAGTTCAGCATGGTAAACCATACTGCTGTTATCTTAAAATTATCAGTTTTTGCCTTAGCGCTAATATCTTTATTCTAAAAAATAGGCTCACTTATTTCAGATCCTTAACTGACACTTTTTAAAGTGCCTTTTATTCTTACAATAGCATATTGTATTTATATACATATGTGCTACCTCCTTTTTTTAATCTTATAAAATCTAGAACTTATGGCTATAATGGCAATGAATCTCGCAATTAAAAATAACAGAAAATTATTACCGCAGCGTGATAAGTTTAAGAGGACACTTGGTGGTTATAGCGTAAGTAAAACAACAGAATACAATCTGCCTAAGGCAACAACCAAACAGCTTAGTTTTCTAAGGAAAAATTTGCAAAGAGATAGAAAGATAAGAATGCTGAAAGTAGTAGCTTTAACTATCGTACTTTTTGTAACTTTAATGATTGTTCTGTACTTCAGTGCAGGTGGTCTACGCGAATCTCTTTGGTTTTGATACCTTTTAAACATAGCATTTAAAAGGTATCTCAATAAAAGGCAATAATGATAAATACTAAGCTAACGCTAATTTGATACGTTTAATTGCTTCTATAATATCATTTTGTGATGCAGCATATGAAATTCTTATACAGTCAGGATTACCAAAGGCTTCTCCAGTGACGGTAGCTACCAAAGCTTCTTCCAGTAAAAACAGAGAAAAATCAGTAGCGTTATTTATAGTTTTTCCTTTAATTGTTTTTCCAAAATAAAAAGAAACATTAGGGAAAACATAAAATGCTCCTTCAGGTTCATTGGTTTTAAAACCTTCAATACCGTTTAAAAGTTTTAAAATTAGTTGACGTCTTTCTTTAAATTCGTCAATCATATATTTTACCTTAGAAGGTGATGCTTCTAAAGCAGTAATTACAGCACGCTGTGCAATACAGTTAGCACCACTGGTAACCTGCCCTTGTACTTTGGTACAAGCCTTAACAATCCATTCTGCGGCTCCGATATAACCTATTCTCCAACCAGTCATTGCAAATGCTTTTGATACTCCATTTACGGTAATTGTTCTGTCGTACATATCATCGAATTGCGCCATGCTGAAGTGACCTCCTTCAAAGTTGATATGCTCGTAAATCTCATCAGATAAAACATAGATATTAGGATGCTTTTGTAAAACATCTGCCAATGCTCTTAATTCACCTTCACTATATACTGAACCGCTAGGATTGCAAGGTGAACTGTACCAAATCATTTTTGTTTTTGGGGTAATGGCAGCTTCAAGTTGCTCAGCTGTCATTTTAAAATCGTTCTCAATTGATGTCTTTACTTCAACTGGGACACCTTCATTCAACTTTACAATATCATTGTAGCTTACCCAGTATGGACAAGGTAAAATAACCTCATCTCCTTCATTTAACATTACGGAAGCAATATTGAACAAGGCTTGTTTAGCACCAGTAGAAACAGCGATTTGAGATGGTTTGTAAGTAAGGTTATTATCTCGTTTAAATTTTGTTGCAATTGCATTTTTAAGTTCAAGATAACCATCCACAGGTGTATAGCTGTTATAATCTTGGTTAATGGCTTCAATAGCAGCATTTTTTATGAAATCTGGAGTGTTAAAGTCTGGTTCGCCCAAACTTAATCCAATAATATCTTTGCCTTCTGTACGTAGTTCTCTAGCCTTTGCTGCCATAGCAAGGGTAGCTGAGGTAGATAGGTTTTTAACTCTATCAGAAAGTTGGTTCATGTGAAATATAAAATTATGCTTGCAAAGCAGGTTGTGCTCCCATCTCTTTTAAAAATTTGAAATGTGCT
The DNA here is from genome assembly GCA_913061495.1 of uncultured Winogradskyella sp. Classification (GTDB taxonomy): domain Bacteria; phylum Bacteroidota; class Bacteroidia; order Flavobacteriales; family Flavobacteriaceae; genus Winogradskyella. Next base: position 8,113 of record CAJXVG010000023.1, on the reverse strand, counting down.
GCGATTGCTTTTCTGGTTGTTTCGTATTCTTTATAAGGTAAATTAAACTCTGCCGCAGTATCTTTAACGATCTTTGCGATTTTGCCATAATGGATATGACTGATATGCGGAAAAATATGATGCTCTACTTGATGGTTCAATCCGCCAGTATACCAGTTGATTAACCAACTTTTTGCACCAAAATTTACCGTGGTTTCTAATTGATGAATAGCCCAAGTATTTTTCATGGTGCCATCTTTTTCAGGCATTGGCATTTCTGCTTCATCCATAACATGTGCCAATTGAAATACAACGCTTAAAATAAGACCTGCAACATAATGCATTATTAAGAACCCAATTAAGATTTTGTACCACGCTATGTCTGTTAATATAATAGGTAGCACAATCCACATAGCTATATAAATTACTTTTGAAATTACTAACTTACTCCAGTTTACTAGTGGGTTAGGTAATTTTCCGTAAGATAATTTACGCTTCATATAACGTCTCATTTGTTGAAAATCAGTGGTTATTGCCCAATTTATGGTTAACAATCCATAAAGTAAAATAGAGTAATAATGTTGAAATCTATGATGGCTGTGCCATTCTGCATGCTTTGAGAATCTTAAAATACGCCCAGCTTCTAAATCTTCATCGTGGCCATGAATATTTGTATAGGTGTGATGCAATACATTATGCTGTACTTGCCAGTTATAGACATTTCCAGCCAAAATATAAATGCTACTTCCCATTAATCGGTTAATCCATTCTTTATTAGAAAAAGAGCCATGATTACCGTCGTGCATTACATTCATACCAACACCTGCCATTCCAATTCCCATAACAATGGTTAAGAGAATTTGAGCCCAAGTAGGGATATTTAAAGTAAGTAATAGGAAATAAGGAGTTAAAAATAACGCGAACATTACTATGGTTTTTAACCAAAGCTGCCAATTGCCTGTGCGTTTTATGTTATTTTCTTTAAAGTAATTGTTGACGCGCTTGTTTAAAGTTCTGAAAAACTTAGCTGAGTCAACCCTTGAAAATGATAGGGTTTGTTGTGCCATGTATTTTAATATTTAAGGTATAACGCACAAAATTAAGATACATTATAACTTGGCAAAGATAGTTAATAATTAAACTGAACCTTTATAGAGATACGTTAATTTATAAAAATTAAAAATAAGTATTTTTGGCAAAACTTCATACAATGAAACTTATACATAAATATTTTCCCGATTTATCCGCTACCCAAATTGAGCAATTTAGCGCCTTAGAAGGCTTATATAAAGATTGGAATTCCAAAATAAACGTGGTATCTCGTAAAGATATTGATGAATTATATCTTAGGCATGTGTTGCATTCGTTGGGAATTGCAAAGGTTATTCAATTTGCTGACGGCTCTAATATTTTAGATGTGGGCACAGGTGGTGGATTTCCAGGTGTGCCATTAGCAATTATGTTTCCAAATTGTAATTTCCATTTGGTGGACAGTATAAACAAAAAATTAAAAGTCATTGATGCGGTTGCAAACTCACTAGGTTTAACCAATATAAAAACCACACATAGTAGAGTAGAAGCTATTGATGAAACTTACGATTTTATTGTTAGTAGAGCTGTTACAGCGATGCCAGAGTTCACCAAATGGGTAAAAGGGAAAATTGCCAGAAAACAACACAATGAATTAAAGAATGGCATCCTGTATTTAAAAGGAGGTGATTTAACCGAAGAATTAAAACAGTACAAAACTGTAAAAGCTTTTTTACTTTCAGATTATTTTGAAGAGGACTTTTTTGAAACCAAGAAAGTTATTTATTTACCGTTGAAATATAAATAGAGTTTTTTAATCGCAAATAAAAAGCGCAGTTCAAATATTAAATATCTCAACTGCGCTTAAAAAAAAATAGTTTGTTTTTATTAATTCACCAAAAACTTCGTCGTAAATGCAGAGTTATCCTCTGTATTAACATTCAGAATATAAAATCCTGAAGCTAAATTGACAGATAATACGTTACGGTTATTCAAAATTTTAGTTGATTTAAAAACCAGTTTTCCTGAAATATCCGTAATGCTAATATTTGCTTGGGAGTTTTTGTTTGATAATAATACCAATTTATCTTTTACAGGGTTTTTTTCTAACTGAAAAACATTAGAAATATCATCATTAACACTTAAAGCGGGATTCATAATTTCCATCATAGCAAAAGCAGCATTATCTTGTGTCAGTTGCATATGAGATTCATTAGCAACTGGTAAATATGTATTGTCAAATGCTGTATTATTTGTTGTAGCATTGCCCTCTAAATCAATATCAAAATGCCAGTCAATAGGTGTGCCGTTGGTAATTTCCAAACCTAAAGCACTAACTGTTGGTACAAAGCTAAATTTATCTATTTGGAAGGCACTTAAAAAATCCATGGTAAGAGGGTCTGTGGTGTCAATATTGTCAGTTAAATTAGACAGGGCAAAAAGTCCACCAGGTGCTGCATCTACACCGTCAATCTCACTATAAGCTTCACTATTGGCCACTTCGGTTATGTTAAAAATAGAAACATCTGCAACAATAGTGCTTACATTACCCACTGTACCAGCACTTGGTGTAAAGTTTAAATCTAGGTCAATATCTATATCCCCAAACTCCGATGGTACTAGTAAGCTTGTATTTATTACCGTAAACCCGCTACTTACAACTGTACCACTATTTCCAATAGCAAAATAAGGACTCCCAGTTCCACTTCCGTTTGTAATAGCTACTTTTCGTATATTGGAAGGATAGCCGTTGTTGGCCCTTGCATTGATATCTAGTTGAAAAGTTGTTCTAAAATTATCTTGTATTGGAAGTGTTAATGTGGGATCAAACGCAACATCCTCAGAATCCATTAAATGAGGTTCATAGTGATCAATTAGTAACTGTCTGGCCAATGGCGTGTCTAAAAATTCATCTATAGTAGGCTGAACTTCCGCAACGGGTTCCAATGGGTTGAATGCTAAAAAATTTAATTGATGTTGTAAACCAATAGGAACGTTGAAGCCATGATGAGGCGCATCAAATGAAATCCATAACCTTGTATCTGCATCAATTGTGTTATCTTCCATATAACTTAGTGCATAGCGAGAAACTAAACCACCAGTGCTTAGGCCAATAATTACGTTTTCATCATCTCCAACCTTAGTGGAATTAACAATCCCCATCAAATCTACCATTAACATGGCATTACGTTCAATGAAATCTGTACCTCCATCAATTTCTGCTCCATCCGCAGCTCTTGTGTATTCAGGAAAATTCAAAATAACTATATCAAAGCCTTCAGCTCGTAGCAAGTCTAAGAGGTTTTCGCTACCAGAGGTACCGTTATAACTCATTAAATTGTAAATACCATTAATATCTCTAGTGTCCGTAATATCAAACCCATCAATTAAAATAATAGGTTTATCAAAAATACCATTGTCGGTATCTAAAAATATGTCATACTCACCTTGGCCTGAGTATTCTTCCGTTAAACCATAAGCGGATAAATCTGGAGCCATTGAAGAGGTAAAAGTGGTTTGCCCAATCAATAACATTGGGAAAAGCAATAAAAGAAAAAGGTAGTTCTGTTTCATAAGAGGAATTAATTAATTAATGGAAAGAAAGATACAATCTTATAATGAGGACTCACCTATTTTAAGTACATATTTCTATAAAATGCAAAAAAAATCCTTAAAAGTATTAAACCTTTAAGGATTTCGTTATCATTTAGTTATAAATACTATTCACCTAAAAACGGATATCTGTAATCTGTTGGAGTTACAAATGTTTCTTTTATTAGCCGTGGTGATATCCATCGCAATAAGTTTTGAGCACTACCAGCTTTATCGTTTGTTCCAGAAGCTCTTGCTCCACCAAATGGTTGCTGACCTACAACGGCACCTGTTGGTTTATCATTAATGTAGAAGTTTCCTGCTGCATTCTGTAAGGCAGTTGTAGCTTCAACCACAGCATATCTATCTGCTGATAAAATGGCTCCAGTTAGTGCATATTCACTGGTTTCATCTACTAATTTAAGTGTTTCAGAATATGCGTCATCTTCATACACGTAAATTGTAATTACAGGGCCAAATAACTCTGTACACATTGTGGTGTACTTTGGGTCTTTAGTAACAATAACCGTTGGCTCAATAAAGTAACCTTTTGATTTATCATAGTTTCCACCAGCAATAATTTCTGCATTGTCATCCGCTTTTGCTCCATCAATATATTTTGCCAATTTATCAAAAGAACCTTCATGGATTACAGCTGTTATAAAGTTGCTCATATCTTCAGGAGAACCCATTTTGAAGGATTTTAAATCTGCTAAAAGATAATTCTTTACATCAGACCAAATCCCTTGTGGGATATAGGCTCTTGAGGCAGCACTACATTTTTGACCTTGAAACTCAAAAGCGCCACGCGCAATTGCCGTTGCCACTTGCTTAGCATTAGCAGTTTTATGTGCAACAATAAAATCCTTTCCGCCAGTTTCCCCAACAATTCTTGGATAAGTTTTGTAGTTGTGTATGTTGTTTCCAATCTGTTTCCAAAGCTCTTTAAAAACATGTGTAGAACCAGTAAAGTGTAAACCAGAAAAATCCGGACTTGCCAATACCGTATCAGTAATCATTTCAGGATCTCCAAAAACCACATTGATAACACCATCTGGTACACCAGCTTCTTTAAAAACATCCATAATAACTTTAGCCGAATAGACTTGGCTGTCACTAGGTTTCCATACTACAACATTGCCCATCAAAGCCATACAAGATGGTAAATTGCCAGCAATAGCTGTAAAGTTAAAAGGTGTTACTGCATACGTAAAACCTTCAAGTGGTCGGTATTCTACACGATTCCAAGCGTCACTTGTGCTTTCGGGTTGTTCCATGTAAATTTCTGACATGTACTGGACGTTGAAACGTAAAAAATCAACAAGCTCACAAGCAGAATCAATTTCAGCTTGATATATCGTTTTAGATTGTGCCAACATAGTAGCAGCGTTGATTTTTGCTCTGTATGGTCCGGCAACTAATTCTGCAGCTTTAAGAAAAATACCTGCACGTTGTTCCCATGGCATTTGAGACCATTCTTTACGTGCTTCTAATGCTGTAGAAATTGCTTTTTCCACATGGCTTTTTTCAGCTAAGTGATAGTCGCCTAAACTATGTTTGTGATCGTGTGGTGGCGACATGGTTCTGGTATTGCCAGTTTTAATATCCTTGCCATTTATGTATAAAGGAACTTCAACCTTACTGTTAAACATCGATTTGTAAGCCTCTAAAACTTCTTTACGTTCCGGCGAACCAGGTGCATAAGATTTTACAGGTTCGTTTACCGCTATTGGTACATTAAAGAATCCTTTTCCCATATTTATAGTGTTTTTATAGTTTGAATTTTGAAAGTGCAAAGGTACAGTTTTTATGGTAAATTATTAATTTGAAACGTTATAGTTCTGTGAAGATTAGGGCTATATTTTTTTGTAAGTTGCCGAATGTAATTAGTAGATAACATCAATGCCAAAAAACAATGCTTTTGCTCTTGTGCTAGCTTATCCTGAAACTATTGTGTCTCATGCTGAAGAATGGTATTCTAAATTTTTGAGATTTGCCTTTATTGGAAATAAAAAGCACGTTAGGGCAGGCCATGCTGCTTTGGTGTTAATTGATAAGTCCACAGGAATTTTAGAATATCATGATTTTGGCAGATACATTACACCATCTCCAAGCGGAAGGGTACGAGGACGCGAAACCGATTTTGAGCTTAACTTTCCCATTAAAGCAGAAATAGAAAATGACAGCATTAAAAACCTAAATGATATTTTAAAGTTTTTGGCAACCCATCCCAAGCTTACACACGGAGATGGAAACCCATATGCTGCTGTTTGTAATGCTATTGATTATGATTTAGCAAGATTACATATTGATGGCATGCAGTCCAAAGGCTTTATTAGGTACGCTGCTTTTTTAAAGAAAGCTTGCAATTGTGCACGTTTTGTTACTGATGCCTTGATTGCCAGTTTAACCAATAAAGCAATAAAAAAGAAACTTATAAAATCCAAGAATTTTACGCCAAGTACCATTGGAAATGTGGTGATTGCAGATACTGAAAATTTTGTTTATTTGGTTTCTGCAGAAGGGGAAATCACCGAATTTACTTCAACGGTTTTTAAAGAAAACAGACGCTTGTTTTTAGATATGCTTAAAGGTTACAACCCAAGTATTGTTGGTGCTATTGAGCCAAAACATAATACGGTTAAAGCGGAACATGCGCAATGGCTAGGAGGTATTGCGGCAGGTGCATGGTTTGAACTCTATAATTTGAAACCTAAAACCGAATATAGATACAGACGGATTTCACCTTATGGAAATGTGGACTGTGATGGTATTTACAAAGTTGAAAATGAAGATTTTGATATTAATTCAAAATATAAATTTGTGCATTACTCCAATTGTAAATTCTTTAATGTTGAACAAAACGGAAAACGTTTCAAATTTAATTATGTGAAAAATTTTGAAGGATGACGAAATATTATGAAATTTAATTAAGCGCAAAAGGCGCACTCAACTTAAACGAAGGAATATAAACTTTAAATTTATTGGTCTTTGTAAAGTTAACCATATTGTAATGCCCTTGCATAGAGCCAAAAGGTGAGCTCAATAAACAACCTGAATTATAAGTATGTGATTCACCAGGTTTTAAAACGGGTTTCTTGCCAATAACGCCTTCACCTTCTACAATTTCTTCATTGTTTAAAGCATCAAGGATTTTCCAATGTCTTGAGTTTAATTGAACAGAATCCTTACTTTGGTTTTCAATAGTTACTTTATAGCCAAAGGCAAAGTGCACTTTATAATTTTTATAAAATGTGCCTTCAAAATTGGTTTCTACGGAAATTTTAATGCCGCTTGTAACTTGTTGTACCATTTGTTTTATTAAAGTCGTTTGCTAAAGTAACATAAATTTTTAATGATTTCCATCATTTTTAATCAGTTACAGTCACTTTTAACATTTTTTCATCAACAAAAGTTTCTAAAGTTTTAAAAAATGCTAAAATATCAGCTTCTGTAATTACATTATTTATGGTTACCAATCTCACAAACTCTTTATCGTTAAATTTACCAAAACCTACCATTAATTCAGCATTTGCATATAGAGCTGTGCATAAATCTTTTGCTCTAATACCTTTGTAATTAAAACAAACCGAAATGGAATCTTTAAAACTGTAGAGTTCATAATTTTTATTACTTTCAATATAATCTCTTGCTATTTGAGCTATTTTAAATTGATGATCCACAATGCGCTCTAGTCCTTTTGTGCCAACTGACTTCCAGAGTGTCCAGATTTTTAGGGCATCATTTCTTCGTCCGCATTGCAACGAAGTTTTACCCAAATTATAATCGTTAGTTGCAGTTTGATACAAGTAATCTGCTTCGTTAGAAAATGATTGATACAGTTGCGTTTTGTGTTGAGTAACGATTATTGAGCAAGTTAAAGGTGTGCCCAACATTTTGTGTGCATTTACACTAAATGAATCTGACAATTCTAACCCGTTGACAAAATGCTTATGGTTTTTACTAAAGATTACGCTACCGCAATAAGCACCATCAACATGCAGCCATAGAGTGTGTTTTTTGCATACTTTGCTCATAGCAGTGATATCATCAAATGCTCCCAAAACTGTAGTGCCAGCAGTTGCATTGACAAAGAAAGGCTCAAAATTATTAGATATATCTTCTGCAATAAGTTCTTCCAAATGTTCAGATAACATTTCTCCTTTGTTGTTGGTTTTTACCAATCGTACTTAGTTTTTGCCAATACCGGCAATTGCAGCGTTTTTAGATATTGAATAGTGGGACACTTCAGAAGTGTAAAGCGTCATTGGTTTGGTTTGGCCCTCTGCTCTAAGATTTGGGTTTTTGGCATCTCGTGCCATAATCATTGCCATCATATTGCTCATAGAGCCGCCTGGAGCAAATGTACCGTCGCTATTATTATAGCCAATTATTTGACAGATATTTTGGAGAACTTCTTTTTCAATACCAACCTGTGGACCAGCAACTTTATAGGTGTACATGCTGTTGTTTAGCATTACAGACCTGTCTCTTATACACATCTCCGAGCCCA